>CALEJX010000030.1 GCA_937898375.1 uncultured Ruminococcus sp. | reverse complement strand
TAAGCAGACCCTCGATAAGTCTGTCTCTCATTTTTCTTACACGCTCGTTCTTTGCAGGGATATCCTTAACTGCGTCAGTGATAGCAACGCCAAGAGCCACGATAGAAGGCACGTTCTCTGTGCCAGCACGCTTATTTCTTTCCTGCGCTCCGCCGTAGATAAGGTTAGGCAGATTGATACCTGTCTTTATATAAAGTGCGCCAACGCCCTTTGGAGCGTGGAGCTTGTGACCTGAAAGCGAGAGCATATCGATGTTCATATCTTTAACATTGATATCGATATTTCCAACAGCCTGAACAGCATCAGTGTGGAACCATACTCCGTGCTTGTGGCAAACTTCGCCGATCTCAGCGATAGGCTGTATAGTACCGATCTCGTTGTTAGCTGTCATTATCGTAACAAGACAGGTATCCTCACGGATAGCGTCCTCGACCTGCTGTGCAGTAACAAGACCCTTGTCGCCAACAGGAAGATAAGTTACCTCAAAGCCGAGCTTTTCGAGATATTGACAAGTGTGCAGAACTGCGTGATGTTCAAAAGCAGTTGTAATGATGTGCTTCTTGCCCTTTTTCTCTCCAAGCTGTGCACAGCCTCTTATAGCCCAGTTGTCAGACTCAGAGCCGCCTGCGGTGAAATAGATCTCGTTGACCTTTGCACCAAGAGCGTTTGCTACCTGTTCTCTTGCTTTAAGAACGGCTTTTGCACATTCCATTCCCAAAGAATATATGCTTGACGGATTTCCGTATAGCTCAGTGAAATAAGGCAGAGCGGCGTCAAGAGCTTTCTGAGATACTCTAGTTGTAGCTGAGTTATCTGCATAAACAAATCTCTTTTCCAATTAAATCATACCTTTCATATATAGATTTACTGTTTTATTATATACTTATTTACTACAAAATGCAAGTGATTTCGCCGATTTAACAGAAAATTAACTTCTGTTAAACTTCTTTGAACCCATGACCGCAAGTGCGTCACAGCGCTCGTTTTCAGGGTGTCCTGCATGACCTTTAACCCAGTTGAAATTGACCTTATGCACCTCTAACAGATCAAGGAGTTTTTCCCACAGATCACTGTTTAGAGCCTTTTTCTTATCGGATTTCACCCAGTTGTTTGCACGCCATTTTTTCGCCCAGCCCTTTGTTACAGCGTCGATAATATACTTTGAGTCGCTGTAAAGCTCCACCTCGCAAGGCTCTTTCAGCGCCGAAAGGGCAGTGATAACTGCTGTAAGCTCCATGCGGTTGTTGGTGGTTGAGGGTTCTCCGCCCCAAAGTTCTTTTGAAGTGCCTTTGTATCTTAGTATAGCGCCGTATCCCCCTGGACCTGGATTGCCTGAGCAGGCGCCGTCCGTGAAAATTTCTATTTTCTTCATTTAATTATCTCCGATTTTGCAATAATTATTATGTAACACATATTATACTACATTTCACACTTTTTTTCAAGTACCCTGCGAGGTTTAATATTTTAATATTTATCACTTTTCAAATGTTCAAATTATACAAATGCCTTGAATGTCTTTGTTTAAAATGATAATTGACTTATTGTTTCTTAGGCTTTATAATTATAACGTAATATCAGATTTTTCAAAACAGAAGATCATTTGATTCGGAGGTTAATAATTTTATGAAAATTAAGAAAGTTCTTGCTCTTGCAGTAGCCCTCACATCTGTTTTTGCAGTTGCAGGCTGCGGCTCAACAGGCGACAGCAGCTCAAAGGTATCAACAGTAAAGAAAGTTAAAGTCGAGGACACACAGGAGATCGAAGATATCCCTGATGGTGCTCAGAAAAATATCCGTTGGATGGGTACATACGACCTTAACCCTAATGAGAAAAAGGGCGAAGACAAATCTGTTGAAATGACCCTTTTCAACAATAAGGGCGGCACTGTCGAGTATACACAGGTAACTGACAGCGAAAAGTTTGACAAGCTCGCAAGTGCTATCATGGCTCAGCAGAATGTGCCTGATATCTTCAAGTATGAGTGGATGGCTTTCCCTGCACAGGTGCTCAAAGATATGTATCAGCCTGTTGACGATATCGTAAATTTTGATGATCCGCTGTGGGCTGATGTAAAGACAACTGCTGACAAGTTCGTTATGGGCGGCAAGCATTATGTTGCTCCTATCAGCTTTACAGTAGGCACCCTTATGATGTACGATCAGGACGTTATAGACGCTGAGGGTCTTGACGATCCATATGAGCTTTATCAGAACGGCGAGTGGAACTGGGACAATTGGTATGATATGATGTCTGAGTTCGTTTCAAACGCTCCTGCTGATGTTGAGAGATTTGGTATCAACGGCTGGTTCCAGACACAGGTCATCCAGCAGACCGGTAAAACAATGGTAAACTATGACGGCGAGAAGTTCACAAACAACATCAATGACCCTGATATAGAAAGAGCAGAAGATCTCCTTTATCAGGTAGGTAAGAACAACCTTGTGAATGGTAACTGGCTGGGCAACGCTAAACAGGCTCTTAAGGACGGCAACCTGTTGTTCTACTGCATGGGTACATGGGCTATGACAGGCAATAACGGTCCGTCTGACGCTGACACATGGAGAGTTGTTCCTGTTCCGTCTGACCCTAACACCGACAAAAAGTACATGACATCTGATATGATGGCGTATATGTGGGTAAGAGGCTCAACAGCTAAAGAGGCTGTAAAGTGCTGGTATGAGTGCTGCAGAATGGCTAACACAGATGAAACATACAAGGAAAACGGCAAACAGAAATTCCTGAACGCTAACCCTAACTGGACAGAGGATATGTATCAGGTAATCGTTGATTGCTCATCTTCTGAATACGATCAGGTATTTGATTATGGCTATGGCATTTCTTCCACAATGTCTGACGACAATGCAAACGAGGACGGCAACTGCGTAACAAGAAAGCTTTATGAATACACAAACAAGGCTGACGATAACGGCAAGCAGTTCTCGTGGACAGAGCTGAGAGAATCATACTCCGCAACTGTTGACGCTGAGCTTAAGACTATCAACGACGCTGTTGTTGCATTTAACAAGAAAAATTCATAAGAATATTTTGCAGGATCTCGATATTTTCGAGGTCCTGTTTTTTGTGCATAAAAATAATGCTCTGAGAGTTTCATTTCTCAGAGCATTATTTTGTTGTGTTTAGCTGTCCATACCCTCACGAACAGACTTGATAAATTTGCCTACATATTCAGGGGCGTCTTTGCCGTGTTCTTCAACTATCTTAACAACAGCACTTCCCATGATAACGCCGTCGGCATACTGAGACATTTTCTTTGCCTGCTCAGGATTTGAAATACCGAAGCCAATACAGCAAGGGCAGTGGTTTTCATTTCTGATAGGCGCAAGCAACTCGTTAAAGTCTGTAGTTATCTCAGAGCGCATACCTGTAACGCCAAGAGAAGATACCACATACAGGAAGCCCTTTGACTTTTCTGCGATCATCTTAACACGCTCGTGTGAAGTCGGTGCAACGAGGAATATGGTATAGATACCATTCTTTTCAGCTTCATACTCAAGCTCTTCACGCTCCTCAAACGGCATATCTGGAACGATAACGCCGTCTATCTGTACTTCTTTGCAAAGCTCAAAGAATTTCGCTGTGCCAAATTTGAAGATAGTGTTTATATACATCATCAGAAGCATAGGCTTGTCGGTCTGTGTGCGGAGCTTTATCACAAGGTCAAATATCTTGTCAAGGTTCGTTCCGCCGCTCAGTGAACGCAGTGAAGCTTTCTGAATAGTTGCACCCTCTGCGATAGGGTCAGAAAATGGCACGCCTATCTCGATAATGTCAGAACCATTCTTATACATTTCAAGAACGCACTTTTCTGTTGTGTTCATATCAGGGTCGCCTGCGGTGATAAACGTCACAAGCGCCTTTTTGTTTTCTGCTTTGAGCTCTTCAAAGCAAGCGTCTATCCTATTCTTCATTAAGCTCGACCTCCCTGTATCTTGCTATTGAGTAAACGTCCTTGTCGCCTCTTCCTGAAAGGTTGATGACAAGAATTGAGTCCTTATCCATTGTAGGAGCTATTTTCAGTGCAGCCGCCACTGCGTGTGATGATTCGATAGCAGGGATTATACCCTCTGTTCTTGAAAGATACTCAAAAGCGCAAACTGCCTCTTCATCGGTTATGTCAACATACTGCGCTCTGCCGATAGAGTTAAGATATGCGTGCTCAGGACCGATACCAGGGTAGTCAAGACCTGCTGAAATTGAGTAAACAGGGTCGATCTGACCATATTCGTTCTGCAAGAAAAGTGACTTCATGCCGTGGAATATACCAAGTGAGCCTTTTGCAACTGTAGCCGCATGGTCAGGTGTGTCAATACCTCTGCCTGCTGCTTCTGCACCAACAAGCTTAACTGACTTGTCTTCAATAAAGTTGTAGAATGCACCCATAGCATTTGAGCCGCCGCCTACGCAGGCAACAACGCAATCAGGAAGCCTGCCCTCTTTTTCCATGAGCTGAGCCTTAATTTCGGCGCTGATGACTTTCTGAAAATCTCTTACCATTGTAGGATAAGGGTGAGGACCCATT
>CALEJX010000029.1 GCA_937898375.1 uncultured Ruminococcus sp. | reverse complement strand
TGCAACTATGAAGATACAAGAGTAATAGATTCTCGTCCAAGCGAGGGAAAAAAGCGTCGCCGCCGTGAGTGTCCGAAATGCGGAAAGCGTTTCACCACATATGAGGTGGTCGAAAAGCCTCAGCTTATGGTATACAAACGTGACGGCTCGTTTGAGCCTTTTGACAGACAGAAGCTTATAAAAGGCATACAGAACGCTATCAAAAAGCGTCCTGTTAGCGTTGACGATATGAAAAACCTTGTTGATGATATCGAGAACACCTTTGCAAACAAAATGCAGACCGAGACCACCACAAGTGAGATAGGCGATATGGTGCTTATGGGTCTGAAAAAGCTCGACCACGTTGCATATGTGCGTTTCGCTTCCGTTTACAAGGACTTCTCTGACGTTGACTCGTTCATTCAGATAATCACTGAACTTTCTGACAAGAAGAAATAATTAAAAGCGTTCCGATAAATTTCGGGACGCTTTTTTATGCTCAAAAAACGGGCAGCCTTAGCCGCCCGTTATATTTTTATATTGTATTAAAGCTGTGTATCAACAAAGATAGTGTAGATAGCTTTCATTGCGGCCTCAAAATCAGCCTCGTTTACGCCGATGATGATGTTAAGCTCACTTGAGCCCTGATCTATCATCTTTACGTTTACATGAGCGTGTGCAAGTGCTGAGAATATTCTGCCTGCTGTACCTCTGTTTGACTTCATTGCACGTCCAACAACTGCGATAAGCGCAAGGTCTGTTTCAATGTCAATGGTGTCAGGGTGGCAGTTTCTATGCAGACCTGACATTATCTCCTGCTCCTTTGGAGCAAACTCTGCCTGATGAACAACGATAGACATTGTGTCGATACCTGAAGGCATATGCTCAAAGCAGATACCATTCTTCTCGAAAACTTCAAGAACTCTTCTGCCAAAGCCGATTTCTGCGTTCATCATGTCCTTTTCGATGTTGACTACAGTAAAACCCTTCTTACCGGCGATACCTGTGATAGTGAATGCAGGCTTCTGTGATGTGGACTCAACGATCATTGTACCAACATCTTCAGGCTTGTTTGTGTTCTTGATGTTTATCGGGATACCTGCTTTTCTTACAGGGAAAATAGCGTCCTCATGAAGCACGCCTGCGCCCATGTATGAAAGCTCTCTCAGTTCCTTGTATGTTATGGTAGTGATAGGCTGTGGGTTGTCGATAATTCTAGGGTCGCATACCAGAAAACCTGATACGTCTGTCCAGTTCTCGTAAAGATCAGCGTTTACTGCTGCGGCAACAATAGAGCCTGTTACGTCAGAGCCGCCTCTTGAGAATGTCTTGATAGTATCGTTAGGCATTGAGCCGTAGAAACCTGGTATTACCGCATTGTC
>CALEJX010000028.1 GCA_937898375.1 uncultured Ruminococcus sp. | reverse complement strand
TTTCTCCGTGAAAAGGGACTTGCTACACAGGCTAAGAAGAGCGGCAGAGTTGCAGCAGAGGGTATCTGCACAGCTGTAGTTAAGGGCAACGTAGGCTGCGTTCTTGAGGTAAACATTGAGACAGACTTCGCCGCTAACAATGACGAGTTCAAGGCTTTCGTTGCAGCAGTAGCTGATACAGTAATCGAGACAAACCCTGCTGACGTTGACGCACTTAAGGCAACAAAGATCAGCGGCGGCTACAAGACAGTTGAAGAGACACTTCAGGATCTGTTCATCAAGATCAGAGAGAACATGGTGATCAGAAGATTCAAGAGAATGGAAGGCATTCTTGTTCCTTACGTTCACGGTGCAGGCAGCATTGGCGTTATGGTCAAGCTTGATTCTGACATCGCAGCTGACAACGCAGAGCTTCTCGCTTGTGGCAAGGACTGCGCACTTCAGGTAGCAGCTATGAACCCTCCATACCTGAACAGAGAGGCTGTTCCTGCTGACGCACTTGACAAGGAGAGAGAGATCATGCTGGCTCAGATGGCTGAGGATCCTAAGATGGCTAACAAGCCTGAGCAGGTCAAGCACAAGATCATCGATGGTAAGATCGGCAAATACTATTCTGAGAACTGCCTCCTTGAGCAGGCATTTGTTAAGGACGACAAGGTATCTGTTGGCAAGTACGTTGAGTCTGTAGCTAAGAAGCTCGGCGGCAAGATCGAAGTTGTTGAGTACGTTCGTTTCGAGAGAGGCGAAGGCGTAGAGAAGAAGGAAGAGAACTTCGCTGACGAAGTTGCAGCAATGACAAAGTAATCTGCTTCTGACATAAATGAAAGTCCCTCGGTGATGAGCCGAGGGACTTTTTTTGTTTAGAAAAGGCAACTTCCCTTTTCTACAGGTTATTTATAATAAGCCATACATCACTGAAAAAAGTAAAACGTAAATTTAGGCTATACAGAGCATAAACTACTTGATTGTCTAAAAAATTTAGCGGCGTTTTTCAAGTCGCTCACAATATCGGTTTTTATCACAGTTGTTTAATTAACAGAGATTTTTTTTAGAGCCATATTTTTTTATATATTTACAGATTATAATATAAAAAAAGTAATCAATTATACAGGATTAAAAAGGTGCTTTCCAAATGAAAAGTAATTTCAACAAATATTTTTCAACATACTTCGCTATAAAGCTTATTATCTACCTTATTTTGCAGAACACTTTGTTTATAATGATACTAGGCGAACTATCAGTAGACCTTGATAATGATATTACAGGGTATGTTGTTTTTGTTCCGCTGATAATATTGATCTTTGTATTTTTTCTTTTTACTTTTACCACAGCTAATGCAATAACAAAATTCAGAAGGAATGATTTGCTGATCAAAAGAACTACACCGCACGATTATTTTAAGGTCAAAGCAATACTTACGTCTGTTTTCTTCTCTCTAAACGATCTGTTTTTATTTTTTAAATTTAGAGAACATTTGCTATCTGCATATAATGAGGGCATGAAAAAGATAAGTATGCTCAACTCCGGCAATTCCACATATAGAGATAAACTTCTGAACGATCTTGAAATATTGAGAGACAAATATTCCAAATGCTCTATCGCAATCGTAACAGTCATCTTACTATTTCATCTTGCAAGCGTGTTATTTTCTGAGAGGACAATGGTCGGCAAATATTATAATGCAGAGAAGGTACACTAGGTATGTTAAGATCGGAAATGGACTAAAAAAGCACTCCACAGTCTTTACACAAATGTTTGTGACCTCTTATCTTAAGAGCTGTATAATGC
>CALEJX010000027.1 GCA_937898375.1 uncultured Ruminococcus sp. | reverse complement strand
GGTCTTTCCGCAGTTCTGATTTCCTGCAAGGGCAAATCTCATATATTCTCATTCTCCTCTGTTTTTTCTATCTCAATGTTCTTTGCGTCCTCTATCCTGAGCGTCAGCTCATAGCCCCTCAGCACGATGTCAAGAGGGTCGCCCATTGGCGCACGCTTTAGCATTTTTACCTTTGTTTTTGGTATAAGTCCCATATCGAGAAAACGCAGCCTAAGCGCACCCTCTCCACCTACCGCAGTTATCACGGCGGTCTCTCCTGTTTTAAGCTTGTCAAGAGTCATTGTCTTTTCCTCCATAGCTATATTTTATTCTTATGTTTTATCTAAAAGAACTTCATAAAATAAGTTTACCATGGCTAACTTTACTTGTCAAGACCATATTTCATATATTTGCTGAAAAGTTATCTATTTATAGGTTATCTAATAAAATGTTATCAAATTAGATAACTGAGACTGTCGAAAAACGCCCAAATAACGGGCGAACGCTGTTCGCCCCTACATATAAACAGCGTATTTACGCCATTTGTAGGGGAGCGGCTCAATTTCTGTTTCACAGAAATGCGACGTTCCACTTGTTTCGGACTTTTTCAACAAGCTGTGTTATCTAATTAGATAACTTCTAATTGACAACTCCGACAAATTGTGCTATCATAAAATAAGATAAAGTAAGACTAAGTACACTTTTATTAGACGGGGGTGTTTTATGGATACCCGTGTGGCAATACTTGCAATAATCGCACACGATAATGGTTCAGCTCAGGAGATAAACGCAATTCTTCATGAGCACGCCGAATACATAATAGGGCGAATGGGTCTGCCATACCGAGAACGTGGCATGAACATAATAAGCGTTGCTATTGACGCTCCGCAGGACGTTATAAACTCTCTTGCAGGCAAGATAGGCAGGCTCGAGGGCGTGACCGCCAAGACCCTTTATTCGCCCCAGTAAATTTAATAAATATTTGTGACCCTGACGCCGAAAACGAGTTTTCTCCTTTAAGGCGAAAGAATACACATCAAGCAGAAAAATAGAAAGCCCTTTCCATACCCATGCAGTTATGTAGGGGCGAACAGCGTTCGCCCGTGGAGTGGACTTTTTGTGGGCATATATAAAATTTTTCTGTTACCAAAGCTGTATCCTCAGGGGTATGGCTTATTTTTTTTGAGAGGAGTTTTTGCAGTGGGACTTAATGACGCACCAAGCGGAGAACGCATACATATAGGATTTTTCGGCAGGCGAAACGCAGGAAAATCAAGCGTTGTGAACGCAGTAACAAATCAGGATCTTGCAGTGGTATCTGACACAAAAGGCACTACCACCGACCCTGTTACAAAGGCAATGGAGCTTTTGCCCCTTGGTCCTGTTGTGATAATAGATACCCCCGGCTTTGACGATGAGGGCGAACTTGGCGAGCTTCGTGTGAAGAAAACCAAGCAGATACTAAATCGAACAGACTGTGCCGTTCTTGTAACAGACTGCACTTTGCCTTTGGGCGATTGCGAACGTCAGCTCATCTCAATATTCAAAGAGAAAAACATACCTTTTATTATAGCCAAAAACAAAGCCGACCTGCTCACTGATATCCCAAAAGAGGAGGGAACAGTGTACGTCAGCGCAAAAGAGAAAACAGGCATAGAGGAGCTTAAAAACGCCGTTGCAAAGCTCACCGAAACAGACACCATGACGATGAAGCTTGTGGGCGACCTTATAAAGCCTAACGATATGGTGGTGCTTGTCACTCCTATCGACAGCGCCGCACCAAAGGGCAGGCTTATCCTGCCACAACAGCAGGCGATAAGAGACGTTCTCGAAGCCAACGCCTGCGCAGTGGTGGTAAGAGAAACTGAGCTTTCGGGCGTTCTTGGCAGGATAGAGAAGCCTGCCCTTGTTATAACGGATAGTCAGGCTTTCGGCAGAGTTTCAAAGGATACTCCCGAGGATATACCTCTCACCTCCTTTTCTATCCTCATGGCGAGATATAAGGGCTTTCTTGACACCGCTGTAAAGGGCGTGAAAGCTATCGACAGCCTTAAAGACGGCGACAAGGTGCTTATCTCAGAGGGCTGTACACATCACAGACAGTGCGGCGATATAGGCTCTGTGAAGCTTCCGAACTGGCTGAAAGAATACACAGGCAAGAACCTTGAGATAGTGCTGTCATCAGGTCATGGTTTTCCGGAGGAACTTTCAGACTTTGCGCTTTGTATACACTGCGGCGGCTGTATGCTCGGCTCAAAAGAGCTTACCTACAGAATGAAATGCGCAGATGATGCAGGCGTGCCGTTCACAAATTACGGCATTGCCATTGCCTATATGAAAGGTATTCTTAAACGGAGCACAGGAGTGTTTCCACATCTTGTAAAGGAGCTTGAAGATCACAATGGCGGTCAGAGAACTTATCGATAAACTAAACTGCGAAAAAAAGCTTTCTCATGAAGAGTGGGGGAAGCTCATAAAAGAATATTACGAGGGCGACAGAGCATATGCCGCCGAGCTTGCAAGGGGCATTTCGCAGGAAATGTTCGGCAAGGATATCTACATAAGGGGCATAGTGGAGTTTTCAAACGTCTGCAAAAACGATTGTCTTTACTGCGGAATAAGGCGCTCAAACGGCAACGTCAGCAGATACAGGCTCACCGCTGAGGAAATTATGCAGTGCTGTGACGAGGGCTACGGCTATGGCTTCCGCACCTTTGTGCTTCAAAGCGGCGAGGACGCTTTCTATGACAGAGAAATGCTCTGTTGTATCGTTAGTGAGATAAAAAAACGCCACCCTGATTGTGCGGTGACATTATCCCTCGGCGAGAAGAGCCGTGAGGACTGTGAAGCTTTTTTCAAGGCAGGGGCAGACAGATATCTTCTCAGGCATGAAACTGCCGACGAGGAGCATTACAAAAAGCTCCACCCCTCTGAAATGTCATGGAAAAACCGAATGGAGTGCCTTTCAAATCTTAAAGAGATAGGCTATCAGACAGGCTGTGGAATGATGATAGGCTCGCCATTCCAGACGGCGGAGTGCCTTGCGGAGGATATGGAGTTTATGTGCGATTTCAAGCCCGAAATGATAGGCATTGGACCTTTTCTGCCCCATAAGGACACGCCTTTTCGCAGCTGTCCGCAGGGGTCATATGAGCTTACTCTCTTTTTGCTCAGCCTTTGCAGGATAATGCTTCCCGATGTTCTTCTGCCTGCCACCACAGCCCTTGGTACTATCGACCCTAAAGGTAGAGAACAAGGCGTGCTGTCAGGAGCGAACGTCATAATGCCGAATCTGTCGCCTGTGGCAGTGAGAAAAAAATATATGCTCTATGACAACAAGATATGCACAGGTGACGAGTCAGCACAGTGCAGGGCTTGCCTTGAAAGACGAATGGAGTCCATAGGCTATAAAATAAAGATATCAAGAGGAGATCACAGATAATGATAAAGCTTGCTTTTTACGGAAAAGGCGGAATAGGAAAGTCCACAGCGGCTTCAAACGTCAGCGCCGCACTTGCACAAAAAGGGCTGAAAGTCATGCAAATAGGCTGTGACCCAAAGGCTGACTCCACCATATTTCTTCATGGGGGAGAGAAGATACCTACCGTTCTTGAACTTGTGCGAAAAGGCGAAAGCTTTGACCTTGAAGATATGGTAAGTATAGGCTATAACGGCGTTGTGTGCGTTGAAGCAGGCGGGCCAGTGCCGGGGCTTGGC
The DNA here is from genome assembly GCA_937898375.1 of uncultured Ruminococcus sp. Lineage (GTDB taxonomy): Bacteria > Bacillota > Clostridia > Oscillospirales > Ruminococcaceae > Hominimerdicola. Next base: position 437 of record CALEJX010000027.1, on the reverse strand, counting down.
TGTGCAGGCAGGGGGATAATCGCCGCTTTGGAGGAGCTTGAAAAGAAAGGCGCATATGAAAAATATCGCCCTGACGTTGTTATCTATGACGTTCTCGGAGACGTGGTGTGCGGCGGTTTTTCAATGCCTATGCGAAAGGGCTACGCCGATAAGGGTTTTATCATCACATCAGGTGAAAATATGTCTATATACGCCGCCGCTAATATCGCAATGGCGGTAGAAAATTTCAAAAGCCGTGGGTATGCTTCACTTGGCGGCTTTATCCTAAATAAGCGCAACGTAAAAAACGAGGACGAAAAAGCGGCGGAGCTTGCGGCAGATTTTCACAGTTCTGTGATAGCAAAGATAGACCGAAGCGACCTTGTGAGCGAAGCGGAGGATATGCGCAAAACTGTTATGGAAGCTTTCCCTGACAGCTCTGCGGCAGAGCAGTATAA
>CALEJX010000026.1 GCA_937898375.1 uncultured Ruminococcus sp. | reverse complement strand
TAAAATTATTGAACGATATAGGTAAAAAGATAAAAATATTGTATCTCAGCTATTGTAAATTTAAAAATAATATGTTATAATAAATCATAAATAAATGTGTGGAACGGGGGTATCATATGACAGCAATTACAGTTAAGATCGTTTTCTGGGCTATAGCTTTCGTGTTCTTTGTTATCTGCGAGATCGCAACGGGAACGGCGCTTGTGTCTATATGGCTTGCCATAGCGGCACTTATCGCAATGTTCTGTGCGATAGCGAAGCTTTCTTTCCTTACGCAGTGCATCGTATTCGTCATAAGCTCGATCATACTTCTTTTGCTCACAAGACCTGTGGTTAAGAAGCTCCAGAACAAAACAGTTGCAACAAATTATGAGCTTGATGTAGGTAAAACTGCCATAGTTATCGAGCCTATAGACAACTCTGTAAATAAAGGCAGAGTCAATCTTGAAGGCACGGATTGGGCAGCAAGAACTGAAGACGGCTCAAAGATCCAAAATGGCACGCCTGTAAAGGTAGTGCGTGTTGATGGTGCAAAGCTGATCGTTTCAGAAGAAAAGTAACAGCTTACATAAACTAATTTTTTTAGGAGGCATATAATGGAACCTGGAATTTATATCGTACTTGCTATCATCGTATTGCTTATAATCGTCGTTATCAGCAACATCAAGATAGTACCGCAGGCATATGTTTTTGTAGTTGAAAGACTTGGAGCTTTCCATGCAGCGTGGGGTACAGGACTTCATGTAAAAGTACCTTTTATCGACCGTGTTGCAAAGAGGGTATCTATCAAAGAGCAGGTAGTAGACTTCAAGCCGCAGTCAGTTATCACAAAGGATAACGTAACAATGCAGATAGACACTGTTGTGTTCTTCCAGATAACAAACGCAATGCAGTTCACATACGGCGTTGAAAGACCAATCTCCGCTATTGAAAATCTGACGGCAACTACCCTCAGAAACATTGTTGGTGACCTTGATCTTGAAGCTACGCTCACTTCCCGTGACATCATCAACACAAGGATAACAGCAATTCTTGATGAAGCCACAGACAGGTGGGGCATCAAGGTACAGAGAGTTGAGCTTAAGAACATTCTTCCACCAAGAGAAATTCAGGACGCAATGGAAAAGCAGATGAAAGCTGACCGTGAAAGACGTGAAAAGGTCATTCAGGCAGAAGCTGAGAAGAAATCTCAGGTACTTGTTGCAGAGGGTGAGAAGGAGTCTAAGATACTCAGAGCGCAGGCAGACAAGGAGTCACAGATACTTGCAGCCGAGGCTGAAAAGCAGTCTATGATACTTCGTGCAGACGCTGTTAAGGAACAGAAGATACTTGAAGCAGAAGGTGAAGCGCAGGCTATCGACATGGTACAGAAGGCAATTGCCGAAAGTATCGTCAAGCTTAATGCAGCTAACCCTAACGAGCAGGTGATCCAGCTCAAGAGCCTTGAAGCATTTGCTAAGGCAGCAGACGGCAAGGCTACAAAGATCATTATACCAAGTGAGATACAGGGTATTGCAGGTCTTGCAACAGGACTTAAAGAAGTCATAACAGACGCTAAAAAGCCACAGTAAACAAAACATAAGATTATCCCCTCCGCAGTGAAAGCTTCGGAGGGAATATTTTTGCATTGAAAAGCGAGCAGGACATCGAGATAAACTCAATGCCCTGCCCGCTCTTTTTATATCATCATCTACATAAGCAAATTATTGAGATCTCTTCTTTTTAGATCTCATAATCGTAACAGCACCGCCGCTCAAAGCCACAAGCACAAGCCCAAATGCGTATCCGCCTGTTACACCTGTGTTAGGATTACCCTGTCCGTCAGCGTGTGTACGGCTGTTTGTGCTGTCCTCTGTGGTGTCCTTCTTACTGTCTGTCTGTGGGCTGTCAGAACGACTATTATTGCTCTCATCAGCCAGCTTGTTTATTACAATATCCTTTTTGTCTATCTCCTTGTCTGCGGCTTCATCACTGTAGAATTTACCACAGCCGTCGCAATACCAATATTCAATATCGCCCTCGGTATCCCTTGTTGCCGTCTTTGCATCGATGTGTTTAAGGTCTGTATGATTATTTGTATCAAACTCGCCGTATGTCTCTCCGCAAACTTCGCATATCGCTTTATCCTTGCAGGTCGCTTTTCCGCCAGTGTGATCTGTCAGCTTCTTGCCACAGAGGTCACATTTATGATCTTTATCAGCGTCTCTACAGTTTTCGCTCTCGATGCCTGTTGTACAGCCGTCAACAGTACATTTACGAGTGTGTGTACCGTCTCCATTTGAAATCCATTTGCCAAATGTATGTCCGTCATTGATCGTCACTGTCATCACTGTGGTGTTGCCTGCTTTGTCTGTAACAACGATTTTCTGCTCACCGTTTGACGGAGCAAGAACAAAGCTGTTATTCTCGTCAAGGTTGACCGCTGTTTCATTTACCGTGATCGTGCCTATATGTTTTTCGTCGATCGTGATTGTCTGCGACATACAGTAGGTCTTGCCATTATCTATTCCGCTGATCACAGGGCTTGTGCCGTCCAGCACAATGCCGTCCGTTGAGAGGTATGAAACATTCATTGTTTTATCGATCAGCCTTACATAGATGATATACTCGTTATCAGGGCAAATATCGAACGAACCGGTATAGTTGGTGAAAACTTCGTTTTCAAGTTCCGCTTCAGTAAGTTTCTTACCAGACAGCAAATATTCGATTTTTATATCATCGCCGCTATTATCGGTTGCGGTAATTGTGACCGACTGAGTATCTTTAAAAAACAAGTCAAAACTGATCTCATTGACGATACTGTCCCACTTATTCTTACAGATCTTGATTTCGCCTATAGGCTTTTCAACATCACGCCACTGTGCTACAAGTGTTATGCTTTCTACTGTGTCGTCTGATACAATGTAGGCATATGGTGTATCTGCATCGATATTTATCGCCGAATTGCCATAACGCCAACCTTTAAACACATATCCGTCTCTTGTTGGTTCATCAATGCCGTCAAGCACCTTATCATTCCAGCTCAGCGTTTTATCACTAATTGTTGTGCTGCCGCCGTTTACATCAAACTTTACGTTATAGCTGTTTGCTGACCACTGCGCCGTGATCGTCATATTTTCGGCAGGCATAGTCGCAGGAATTGCAGTATCCCAGCCAATGAAGGTATATCCATCTCTTGTCGGATTGGCAGGGGAGGTAATCGTTGTACCGTAGTCCTGCGTAATTGGTGCAATCTCACTGCCGCCTGCAGTGTCAAAAGTAATTGTGTACTGTTTTATTGTCCACTGTGCATACAGGGTGCAGTTTTCCGTCTTGTCATATTGACTTGTACTTTGACCATCGCTGTTGCCGTAGCATTTGCCGTCAACCGGGGCATCATACCAGCCACGGAAAAAGTAACCGGTGCGCATTGGCACGGGCATATCGCCGAGCTGCTCACCATAGGTGACGGCCATAGTTTTTTCTATCACCTCGCTGCCACCTGTGGAATCAAAGGTCACCGTGTAGTGGTGCCTCCTGTATGTTCTGACTGTCGCCGTAGTTTCGTTTCCCGCATTGTCAGTCGCGACCACGGTATATTCCGCGCCCGCGTCATTGTTGCCGCCATCCGGCGCGGGGAGACGATAGGTGGGGTCGTCTTGCGGCTCGCCGTTGATGGTCACCGACTTGATGCCGGAGGACGTCTCTCCCGATGCAGCCGGATCGCTCACGGTGAAGGTGTACGCGCCGGGATTTCCATCGATGTTATCCTCGACGGTGTAGCTCTCGCCGTCCTTCAAAACCTCCAGCACCGGCGCCTTTGTGTCCTTTCCCAGTAAATGATCGCACACGGCACAACGCATCTTCTGAACGCACCAGTCGCCGGGAATGTGTTTGGCGTTTTGTTTGGAATTTTCTGCGGCAGGGTCTCGTGCGCCGCATTTCACGCAGGTCCAGATGTGGCAGCCGTCCCTGTCCGTCCAGGCAAATTCATGGCCGCATGCTCTTTCCTCGCAGTGCAGCTCCAGCTTGCCGATCACTCTGCCGTAATTACAGGCATACGGCAGGCTCAGCCGCTGCAGGTCCACACGCCCGTTTTCGTTGGGGATGAGAAGCTCCGTCGTTGTGCCCCAGCCCCACTCATACTGTCCCTGGCTGCGGCGCCACTGCCACCCGGTCGCGCGCAGCCGCACGGACTTCCCGCTCGAGGTCCCGATTTTGATATTATCCTCTCTCCACAGTCCAAAATCCGGATTGAACAGCACCGTCGCCCAGCCTGAACGGTCTGAGCCTCGTCCGACCGCAACTGCGGGACTACCGTTAATGGCTCCGTCTTCATAACGGGGATCCGGATAAAGCGGAAGGGACTGTGCCGTCAGCTCTGCGTCCTTGATCAGAATGTTCCAGCCGTCTCCGCTCATGCCTCCGCCGATCCCAGCGCCCCAGTAGCCCTGCGCCGTCACCTCGCCTCCGATGATGGAAATGTCATGGCCCGAGCTGCGTCTGCCGCCGCCGATGCCCGCGCCGGCATAGTTGCTCCAGGCGTCGACCCTTCCGCCGGAAATCTCGATATGATGCGCAGCCTCCGACGTGCTCTGTCCGTCGAAATCGCCGCAGCCGATTCCGGCTCCGCCTGACAGGCTGCCGGCCTCCACCGTACCGCCCCAGATATAAATATAACTTCCGGGGCCGGCCTGACCGCCGCCGATGCCCGCGCCTTGTGAAACGGACAGTGCCGTCAGCTTGCCGGAATACACATAAATTATCTTGCCGATGCCGCCGCCAGCGCCGCCGCCGATGCCCGCACCGCCTGCACCGCTGGTTGCCAGAATCTCACCGCCCCAGATATCGGTTGCCCGAGAGCCGAAATAAAGGTTCACGCCGTGTCCCTGCGAGAAATTCTTAACTCCAACCTTTGAGCCGCCGATGCCCGCGCCATACCGGCCGCCCGTGCACGTGAGCTTTGTCCCCGTCTTCACCAGAATCCGGAGATAGCCTTCGGTTTTGTTTTTCTGCAGCGCGGCGAAGTTCTCCGCACCGATCAGCTCGCTGTCCCCGCCGATAAAATACAGGCAGGCGGAGGCGCCGCCGTAAAGCTCGATGGCAGAGCCGTCCTTGGGCGCCTGAAGTCGGACGCCGTCCAGAAAGATGTGCGGCGTATTGTTACTGCCATCGATTTTGATCCGGTACTGAAAATACCAGTTCGGATCTACGGAGCCCTTGATCAGATAGGTCTTGCTGTCCGTGATTTTCAATTCTCCGTTCTGCTTCGTAAGGTCCACCGTCTTGTCAAACGTCGTTGGGATGGAAAGCTTGACATCCGGTAGCTCACCCGCAGCATAGGCCGCTGTCGGCAGCAGCGTCAGCACCATGCAGCATAGAAGCAGGATGCTGAGTATACATTTCTTCATTCTGCATTACCTCCGTTGTATATATTGGCTCAATCAAGTGCTGTAATGATTATGCTGTACTGACTATCATTAAAATTCGTATACTGGAACATCATATTTGTGTATTGAAATGTCAACGTAATGTCCTCTTCAGCTGTGTATATAGTGTTATACACCATGGAAAGTCTTGCACTTTGACTATTCTTCGGGATGATCACATAGGTTTGCGTTCCCAACACCATTTCAGAATTGTTGTATCCGTCAATGAGTGATACACCACACGTCTTATCATCGCCCTTGGCACTGACCGCAACCGTTCCGCTAAACACCAAGCTATATGTATGGCCTTTTGAAAGGGTGATTTTATTGCCTGATGAGTTATAGGAGATCAAATCTCCGCTTTCTTTTTTTACAGTGAACGGAAGCGGTGCTCCAAAGCTATACACTTTGCCGTTTGCAGCAAAATATCCGACGCATGAGCCGTCCTTGCCGTTTTTTCCATCTGTACCGTTTACACCATTTTTACCGTCTGCGCCTTTCAGTGCGGATAAATCATACAGATTCAACCAAGTGGTGTCACCTGTATATCGCCATTGCAGCTGATTGCCGTCTGCCCGAAATTCGGGAGTTTTTCCATTTTCGCCGTCTGTACCATTTTGTCCGGAAGGCCCTGTAATATCAGCGAGTGCAACAAGGTTTTGCCATTCGCCGCCTTCGTAACGCCACTGTACATATAGATCAGTCTTTTGGATCTCAATTTGCTTACCGTCCGAACCATCTACACCATTCATACCGTCTTTACCATTTGTACCTTCTGCCTTGATACCAGTATCGAGCGTATTGATCCACCAGTTGCCATTTTCACCGATGAAAGGTGTATTGCCGTCTTTGCCGTCTCTACCGTCTTTTCCGTCAGCTCCGTTTTGTCCGTCTTTGCCGTCAAGTCCATGCAGAACCGAAAGATCGTAAAGGTTCAGCCATATTTCGTCGCCTACATAACGCCATTGCAGGATATTTTCGTTTACTCGGAACTCCGGCGTTTTTCCGTTTTCGCCGTCTGAACCATTTTGTCCGGCAGGTCCTGTAATATCGATGAGAGCAACAAGGTTCTGCCAATTTTCTCCCTCATAGCGCCACTGTATGTACAAATCGGACTTTTGGACCTCAACTGTTTTGCCGTCAACACCGTCTTTACCATTGATACCATTTTTACCGTTTGTTCCATTCTTACCGTCAATGCCATTCTTTCCGTCGACTCCGTCCTTGCCATTGACGCCGTCTCTACCATTGGTACCGTCTTTACCGTTTGTCCCGTTCTTACCGTCGGAGCCATTCTTTCCGTCGACTCCGTCCTTGCCATTGGTACCGTTTTTACCGTTTGTTCCGTCTTTGCCATTGGAGCCATTCTTTCCGTCAACTCCGTCCTTGCCGTTTTCTCCGGTGACACCTCTTAGTTCGGTAAGAGCAACAAGGTCATTCCAATCGGTTTCATCATTGTATTTCCACTGGATAGCGGTACCGTTGTTCCGTACTTCCAACTGATCCGCCATCGTACTCGTTTGCTGTATTTTGCCGCATCTGATATAAAAGATGATCCCAAATGCCACAAGCACACAGGTGATACCTAACAACCATTTTTTCATTTCTCATTACCTCCGTTCAAATATTGTGAGCGGTATTTATCCGCAAACAGGGCAACTCCCTGCTTTAAGACTTCCATTTGTGATTTTAAGTAATATTCATCCTCAAACATGGCATAGTGCACACAGGCACGGATGAATATAAAGGTGGGACAGCCAATACCAATCAACTATCCCACCTGCCCGTTATTTCACGGAGCTTTTTTCTTCTTGTTTGCAATTTTAGTGCCAGTCACAATGCCGCCGCTAATGAAGAGCAAAATGATCCATGGGATCAGATCGTTTGCTTCTCCTGTCTTTGGAGAATTTGCCACTTCCACAGACTTTTCCATGTTTCCGATAGCAGAAAGTGCCGCCTTAACAGTTTCAAGCTTCTCTTCAATGTTCTTGCACTCTTCTTCGGTATAGTTGCCGTCAAAGTCATGTAGAGCATCTTCCAAAGCCTTTTCTGCTTTTTCAAGGGCTTTCTTGTCTTCAAACTTCACATTATCCTTGGTAATGCCACTAACTGCGGTTATTTCGTCAGCTTCGGCAGCGTTCTTAGCCGATATAATGCGGTCAAGGAGTGCCTGTGCTGTGCCTTTCAGATCTTCCAGAGCTGCTCTTTCAGTATCCGTCAGGTTGTCTCCACCGAGCAAGGTGTCTATGTCACCGATCAGTTTCTCAATGTCTGCCTTGTCAGCGCTTGTTACCTTGTCGATATCATAGCCGTTCACAGCGTCGGTCAGACGTGTGATCTCGTTGGCAACATTCTCTACAATATCTGCCGTAATGCCCGTAGGCTGTTTCAGTGTATAGTTACCTACTACCGTGCTGTCGCCCTCAATGGTGAACATCGTAAAGCTTATGGGGATATTTTTGCCGATCGTCACGCTGTCAAAAGTCGGTGTACCATTCACCAGTTTGAGCTTATCTCCTTTTGCCACACCAACTAATGTAGGTGTGCCGCCTATCTCGGCGGTGTTTTTGCCGTCATACTGCTTATCCTTGACCTTGAGGTCTGCAACTGTCAGTTCCTTAGGAGTTATATTTGCCGTTGTGCTAGCAGGCTGAGCTGAAATCACATAGTTTCCAGCGTCATCTCCTGCGAGGGAAAATTCGGAGAATGTCACTACCTTATCTGTGCCAACATTTTTGTTTGAGTAAGTTGCCTTGCCCGTCACAATGGTCACTTTGTCCTTTTCTACCAGACCATTTACGTTTCCGCCAGATGTTATCTCTGCGTTAGTATTTCCGTCATAGACCTTGGAGCTTTTAACTGTTGTTCCGTTTATGGTGACCTTTTTTGCGGTGATCTCATAGATGACTTCTGCTGAAGCTTCTTTAAAATCATCGTCCTCTTTTGTCGTAAGGCGGACAGTATACTTTCCTGCATTTTTCGGTGCAGTAGTGCTGTAAGCTGAATCGTCGGCGTCAATTGGCTTATACTCCCACACCCTAACACTGCCGGCATATATCGACGAGTTTATTGTTCTGTAATCTATCGGTTCGCCGTCATATATCTTCTGTGTCTTTGGTTCTAAATTCAGCTCAGGTGTTATCTTTTCAACCGTCAGCTTAACTGATGTCATTGCTGGCTCGTCGCCCGTCTTGTATTCTTCGCCCATTGGGTCATATGCCACTCTAATGGTATATTCGCCTGCGGCAAGAGTAGCAAGATAGCTGTTTTTAAGAGTTATTGTTCCGTCCTCTGATACTGTATAATCTTCGCTGTCGATGAGAGTGTCGCCGTTATACAGTGCTTTGACGGTATTTCCGTTGAGCTTGACAGAGAAAGAAACATCTGACTTTTCAAGCATGGTAAAGCTTACAGCCTCGGTGATAGCCTCGGAGTCTGTATATGCCACCACGCCGTCAGAATTGATGACCTGAACATTGCCGCTTGCGTCTGTCACACGAAGGTAGACGTATGCTTTCAAGTTCGGTTCGATGTCAAAGCTTGTCTTGCCGTCCGTGAGCGTCAGCTCCGTCCAATCGCCCGTGACAGCGTCCTTATCCGCAAATGCTGTTTCAGACAGAAGATATTCCACCTTTGAAAGTACACTGCCCATGTCAGATGCAGTCACGGTCACGGTCTGAGTCTTTTTGAAGAACAGACCAAAGGTTATAGTGTTCATAAATGAATTGAATTTGTTAGTGCTGATCTCTATTTCAGCCTCAGGTGGGGTGATGTCTGCTATGCCGAAAACGGTCACAACGATGTCGCTAGTCACTAATGGAACAGTGTAGCTGCCGCTGTCAGAACGCATAGGAGCGCCGTTTACATCTACCATAAAGTTTTCGGCCTTAGAATAGCCCTCGGCAATATCCAATGTGAATGTATAGTCCATGCCGTATCCAACGAGTGGCTCACCTGTCAATGTGTAACCTGTGCCGCTTCTAAGCGTCACATGATAAAGTTTATTCACAATAATAGTGACGCTTGATGTGTTTCCTGCAACATCAGTTGCTGTTATAGTATGAGCATCATTATCTGGTTCAATAATGTAGCTTCCCAGCGTCAGCCGTACCTCTTTGCCGTCTACTGTCACAGTAAAGTCATTTTCGTCACTGACTGAGAATTCTACTGCACCATAATATGTCTTTCCATTTTCAACACCAGAGATCACTGGCGCTTCGGTGTCGGTCGCTTCTACATAGCCGCAATCACAGATCTTTTCGTGGGTATCGGTATCCCAAATGCAGGTATGTGTGTGGTCTACGACCTTGATATTTGAAGCACTATTGACACGTCCGTCGATAATTTTATCTGTATCCATATCAACAAACGCATATCCGTCTTTTAGGCAATCGATGAGCTGTTTGCCAGCGATATTGATCTCAGTGAAGTTGCCGCCTGAAATGATGAGCGTACTGCCAGATTTGCCTGTGACTACGCCTGAATATGTGCCAGCAATAATTTCAAGAATTCCGCCCTTTTCACAGGTCACATTTTTGGTTATCGTACCTCCAAAAACAGTAAGCTCTGCGCCATTAGCAACCTCGATCTTTCCGTCCAGCAAAATATTTGCCGCTTCAAGTGCAAATGCGCCTGATCTTACAGAAATATTTTCCCTCACATCTACAAGCGGAATAAGCGAACAAGCTATGTTTTCATCTGTCTGCGCCGCCGCAAGAGCTTCTGCAAAGGTCACATAGCCGTTCGTTTTGCCGTCTTTAATGATAGCCGCCGCAAGGTCGCATTCGCACTGGGTACATTTATTGGTGTTCTCATCATAGCCGGGATGATCACACTCCGTAACGGTAATGTTAAACATATTGGAATAGAGCACATAGCCGTTGTATTCCAGCTTGACACGGAACTGTCCGGAATCCTCCGCAGTGAATTTCCAAAGGTTAATGCCGTCCTCGTAAATTCTCGTAGGTTTGACCGTGTTTGTATACACGACCGTTCCGTCCGTCCTTTCA
>CALEJX010000025.1 GCA_937898375.1 uncultured Ruminococcus sp. | reverse complement strand
AAGGCAGGCAAGTGCACCGCTCCCTGAAACGGGTCTGACTATGGCAAGGGGTATGCACTCCTCTGGAAAGCCCAGAAACTTTGTCACGGGTCGGAGCAGGCTTGCTATAATATCAGCTGCACCTGATGATGCGAACATTCCCACTGCTGTCATAAGCAAAATGAGCATTGGTATAAGACCCACGGCAACTTTAAGATTTTCAGCCGCACCCTCGCAGAACACGTTCACTATATCTACCCTTTTTACAAGCCCATAGCAGAGTATAAATACTATAAGTGCAGGCACGAAAATGTCACTGAAATTCATGGTGTTCGTCCTTTCTAAGGTTGAGGGCATAGACCATAAGACAGCCTGCGGTCACGGAGATAAGGGAGGAGAAAATGATAGCAGGCGTTACGTCAAAGGGAGATACTGCGCCATGTTCGAGGCGCATTGCCGCAATGGTGGAGGGGATAAGCTGAATTGAAGCCGTGTTAAGCACAACAAGCATGGAAATGCACTTTTTCCGTGCCGCAGGGGGAAGCTTCCTAATAGCTTTTACGGCGGCTATGCCGGAGGGTGTGGCGGCGTTTCCTAACCCTAATAGGTTTGCCGTCAGGTTCATTGTCACGGCGTTCATGACCTCTGGGCAGTGTGCGGCGTCTTTGAAAAGAAGCCTTGTGACAGGGGAGAGCATACGGGCTATGACCGCTGTTATGCCGGCTTTTTCACATATTTTCATAAGTCCCCCCCACAGACACATCGAGCCGCTCAGGTATATGACAAGCTCCACCGCCTTAGTACAGCTTTCAAGAGAAGCCGCAGATACAGCTGTCATGTCGCCTTTTAGGAAACCGCATAACAAGGCGGATAGGGACAGTATCACAATTATTACGTTTAATATAATTAGCACTCCTTTCGGTTAGTATTCATATCAAGTTAATATATAAAAAACTTTGACAATAAGTGTGAAATTTTGGTGATAATGCTTGACAAATGTAATTATGTTTGTTATAATATGTTTATCATAAGATTTATGTTAAATGAAATACTATTTTGTGTTTCAAATTAATTTAAAGGGGATTGATTTTATGAAATCTACAGGAATTGTAAGAAAAGTTGACGAGCTTGGAAGAATAGTTCTTCCTATCGAGCTCAGAAGAACCTACGACCTTGCTGTCAAGGACGCTATCGAGATCTACACAGATGATGACAAGATCATTCTGAAGAAGTTCCAGAGAACTTGTATCTTCTGCGGAAGCGGTGAAGAGTGCGTTGAATACAAGGGCAAGACAATTTGCGCAGCTTGTATGGCAGAGCTCAAGGGTGAAACTAAGTAATTACATATTGGTAGTTATATTATGAAAATGACAGGACGAACATGAAAGTGTTTGTCCTGTTTTATTTTATGTATGAAAAAAGCGTGTATGCCAAAAACATACACGCTTTTATTACATTATAAGTTTTTTGAAATCATCTTCACTGCCGTTAAAGACCGCCATGTGAAGATATTCGCCGCTTTCATAGAAGGAGAACTTTACTCGGTTGGTATAAGTCCAAAACGTCCATTTTATATTCTCGTCAGGCTTTGAAAACAGGCTTTCATACCATATCTTGTCCTTGTCAAATCTGCTGTCTGCGGCAACGATGTTCTTGTATGTCCGCTCTGTGCAGTATATGACAGGTCTTACGCCGTATTGTTCTTCTATCTTGTCGCAGAAGTCTGCAAGGTTGTCTGCGGCTTCGTAATAGTCAGGGGGGAGAAGCCTATAAAGCCCTCTCAGCCTTACCTCTACCGCAGGGATAAGCCTGCCGCTTAGATCCTCACCCACAGCCTTTATGAAATGCTCTGCCTGCTTCGTGCCGTCTGTATCAAGCTCCAGCACATGGTATGCGCCCACTGTGATATCAGTGCCCTTTGAGCCGTTCCAGTTGTCACGGAAAGCGCCGTCCTCAAAGGTAGTGCCTTTGGTGGCTCTTATATAGGCGGTCTGGATATTCTGTTTGGTGAAATTTTTCCAGCGTATCTCGCCCATTGACTCTGTTACAACAGGTCCTCTTATGGGATAGTCACGCTTTTTCGGCTCATTGAACCACAGCCTGCCTGTATACAAAAGCACTGCAAGGTTTATCATAAGCACCACTGTGCACAGTATTATCAGCCGTTTTACAAGCTTTTTCAGAAATCTGTGCCGTGGTTTTTCTTCTTCGTAGACCTCATAGTTTGTGTAGTCTGAAAGGTCACGATCGTCATACTCGCTATTTATCCTGTCGATAGCTTCCTTGTAAAGTTTGAACTTCTTGCTGCGTTTCATTAGCAGTATCCTCTCGGTTAAATTCCTCGGAATTTGCGATAAGCTCCGCAAAGGTATGTGTGTCAAGCTTGTCTCTTACCATTTCGGATATCTCGTTAAATGCTTTCTGATAACAGCAGATACCGTCTGCACCTCTGTTGCAGGTGCAGTCAGGCGACAGACATCTTGAAAAATAATATGTACCCTCTATGGCTTCAAGGACATCTTTCAAGGTCAGCTGTGCAGGGTCTCTGTTTATGATATAGCCCCCCTGCGTGCCTTTGTATGACTTCACTATGTCAGCCACAACAAGCTTTCTCAGTATCTTCAGCGCAAAACGCAGTGTAACGCAGGCATCATTGGAAATGGTCTTTGCGTCCAGTTTGTCTTTTTTGCGGCATAGAACGGATACTATTCTTACTGCGTAATCCGCCTCAAGTGTAATAAACATTTATTTCCTCCGAAGCTTAGTCAAGATAATCTCTTACCTTGTTGCTCCTGTTAGGGTGACGGAGCTTTCTGAGAGCCTTTGCCTCTATCTGACGTATTCTCTCACGGGTAACGTTGAACTGCTGACCTACTTCCTCAAGAGTTCTTGAACGTCCGTCCTCGAGACCGAAACGCAGTCTGAGCACCTTTTCCTCTCTCTCTGTAAGTGTGGAAAGCACCTGATTTATCTGCTCTTTAAGAAGCACCAGTGAAGCGGCTTCTGCCGGAGCAGGGGCGTCATCGTCAGGGATAAAGTCGCCAAGATGTGAGTCCTCTTCTTCGCCGATAGGTGTTTCAAGAGAAACAGGGTCCTGTGCGATACGCATTATCTCTCTTACTCTTTCGACGCTCATATCAAGCTCTTTTGCAATCTCCTCAGGTGACGGATCATGACCATTCTTGTGGAGAAGCTGTGAGGATACTTTCTTTACCTTTGTGATAGTTTCTACCATGTGTACAGGTATTCTGATAGTTCTTGCCTGATCGGCGATAGCTCTTGTGATAGCCTGTCTTATCCACCATGTTGCATATGTGGAGAACTTGAAGCCCTTTGTATAATCGAACTTCTCAACGGCTTTGATAAGACCCATGTTGCCCTCTTGGATAAGGTCAAGGAAGCTCATGCCTCTGCCTACATATTTCTTTGCGATAGAAACAACAAGTCTGAGGTTTGCTTCTGCAAGTCTTTTTCTTGCCTTTTTTGCGTCCTTTTCATTGCCGCTTGACATCTTCTCTGCAAGCTGTATCTCCTCTTCAGAGGTAAGAAGCGGCACTCTGCCTATTTCTTTAAGATATATCTTAACAGGGTCGTCGATAGCGATGCCGTCAGTTGAAAGAGAAATATCAACGCCGTCCTGATCTATCTCGTCCTCTGGGTTTACCATGTCAAGGCTGTCGTCAGGAATGATATCGTCGATTATCTCGATATTGTTTGCGGCACAGCTGTCATAGAAGCTGTCCATTTGCTCAACGTCATAATCGAGCTTTTCAAGGGCGTCAGTTATCTCTTTGGTGGTGAGCTTTCCTGTAGCCTTGCCGTGTTCCATAAGGTTATCAAGTATCTGTTTCTTGTCTGTCATTTTAAGCACTCCAATCTCAATTTTTACATCAGTTGATTTTTGCTAATTATTTTTGCGCATTTCTTCAAGCTTTTTGAAAAAGTCGTCGTCGGATATATCCTCCTGCTTTTCCTTTGGCTTGTAGTTTAAAAGCACATTTATATAATCCTCAGCGACCTTGGCGTCAATGCCCAGTTCACTGTATTTTTCCAGTATCTCCGTTATCTTACCCACTTCCTCGGGCGAAAATTCACCATTGAATGAGGACACAGAGCAATCCTGCAAGTCGGTTATCTTGCCCGTTAGGCTTTCGTAAACACGCCTGTTGAAGCTGGTAACGAACTTGTCAGGCGGAAGCCTTTTGAGAATATCTTCGCAGGCGTCATGATTATTGTAGAGATAATATATGATACCCGCTTCGGCGGCGGATTCTCGCCTGTGGTCATTGGCTTCGGGATTTATGGCGTCACGCTTGTCAGCAAAAGTGATAGTGCGTGTCCACTCTTTTTTGTTATACTGATAGCGCCGCTTTCGCAAAATGGCGTTAAGCTCTGCATTTACAGTTGTAATGCTCACATTCTGTTCAGCCGCCACCTTTTTGGCGTATATCTCACGCTCGGTAGGTGAGCTTATATCCGCAAGCACTTTATAAGCTTTTTTAAGATAATCTATCCGGCCCATATCAGTGTCGGTATCAATGCCGTCTTTGCATTTTTCAAGCTCAAAATTTATTGCGCCGTCAGAATTTCTCAGCAGGTGACGAAAATGGTCTGCGCCGAACTTGTTTATGTATTCGTCAGGGTCTTTTGCACCGCTCATTTTTATAACAGTGGTCTTAAGCCCCGTTTTGTCAAGAATTTTTATTGCTCTTGCAGTAGCGGTCTGACCTGCGCCGTCTGCGTCATAGCATATAACAACGTTGTCGGCATAGTTGGATATTATCTTCGCCTGCTCAGGTGTGAGCGCCGTTCCGCATGAAGCCACGGCATTCTCAAAGCCTGCCTGATTAAGGGAAATAACGTCAAGGTTTCCCTCGCAAAGAAGAATTGTTTTATCTTTCACTGCGGCGTTTTTGGCGAAGTTCATGGAGAAAAGAAATCTGTTTTTTGAATACACAAGGGTATCCTTTGAGTTAAGATATTTTCTCTTATCGTCAGGTGTGAGCGCTCTGCCGCCAAAGCCCACTATATGACCTGCAAGGTCGATAAAAGGGAACATTGCACGGTTTACGAAGAAGTCGAATGTGTTTCGGGTATTCTTCTGCGAACGTGAGATAAGCGAGCCTTGCTCTAGTTCCTCTTCTGTGAAGCCCTCAGAGAGCATATAGCTTTTCAGGGCAGACCAGCTGTTCGGCGCAAAGCCCATGCCATATTTCTTTATGGTGTCAATGCTAAGCTTACGCTTGTTTATAAGATAGTCCAGACAGCCTTTTCCCTGTGGGGTCTTAAGCTGATGATAGAAAAACCTTGCGGCTGTCTTGTTCATTTCATAGAAGCGTTTTCTGGTATCGGTACGCTTGCTGTCATATCCGTTATCCTCAGGGAGCGGCACTCCGCCACGTTCGGCAAGAAGCTTGACAGCTTCCCAATAGTCCAGATTATTGTACTTCATTGTAAAAGTGATAACATCTCCGCCTGCCCCACAGCCAAAGCAGTGAAAATACTCTTTGTCGGGGTGAACATGGCAGGACGGCGTTTTTTCGTTGTGAAAAGGGCAGAGGCAAACATAATCTCTGCCTGTTCTTTTAAGGGTGACATAGCTGCCCATGACCTCTGCGATAGGGTTGGCAGCTTTAAGTCTTTCTATAAAATCTATAGGCAGCGGCAAATTTCTCCCTCCTTGGGTATGCGCTAATACTTTGTCCACCCCAATGGGATAAACAGATTTTTAAAGGTCTCAATGGCAAAGCCGTCTGTCATTCCCGATATGTAATCGCAGATAGCACGGTCAATGCCGAACTGGTATGCCAGATTCATATAAAAGGCAGGCAGCTTCTCGATATGATGAACATAATAGTCATAGAGCTTTGCTATCATATCCTGCGCCTTGACTTCTTCCGACTTGCACGTTGGGTTTGTGTAGACAAATTCAAACATAAATCTGTGCAGGGAAGTGTAGGCATCATTTACTTCATCGTCCATATGCAGGCTTTCAGCTCCGCCCTTGATAAGTGAGGTAACAAGAGTGGTTATCCTCTCAGACTTAGAGCCGCCAAGCACCTTGGTGATACTTTTCGGGATATCCTCCTCGGTCATAATTCCTGCACGAACGGAATCGTCGATATCGTGGTTTATATAGGCGATAACGTCAGCAAAGCGCACAACATAGCCCTCTTTCGTGTCGGCTATCATGTTGGTGTGCTTTAATATTCCGTCACGGACTTCGGTTGTGAGGTCAAGACCCTTGCCGTCTTTTTCAAGAAGATCTACCACACGCAGGCTTTGCTCATAGTGGTGAAAGCCGTCAGGGCTAAGCTCGTTGAGCGCCCTTTCTCCTGCATGACCGAAAGGCGTATGCCCAAGGTCATGACCAAGTGCGATAGCTTCGGTGAGGTCTTCGTTGAGCCGCAAAGCTCGTGAGATAGTCCGTGCGATCTGACTTACTTCAAGGGTATGAGTAAGTCTTGTTCGGTAGTGGTCGCCCGCAGGGGAAAGATAGACCTGAGTTTTATGCTTAAGCCGCCTGAAAGAATTGCAGTGAAGTATCCTGTCACGGTCACGCTGAAAACACGTCCTCAGCGGACAAGGCTCGCAAGGCTCTTTACGTCCTTTTGAATCAACAGACAAGCAGGCGTATTCGCTCAGACATTGTTTTTCAAACAGCTCAGTTTGTTCTCTTGGCAGCACAAAAATTCCCCCTTACAGCATATGACAGGGCATTCTCAGCCCCATATAATATATACTATAAAAGCTTAAAAAAGCCTTTATTTTTACATAAAGGCTGAGTGTTTTCGTATAGTTGCACAAAGGTCAGGCGAAATCTGCAAGCAGATCTGTTTCTTCTGACAATTCAAGCTTGCCGCAGGATATATCCGTAAGCTGTTTTTTAAGCTTGTATGCAAGCTCAGACTTCACAAGAAACGCAAGGTTTACAGAGTCGGCAAAATCCTCTTTTTCCATTATCACGCCGTATTCAGGCAGTGCATAGCTGACTTTGCCATAAAGTGTATAGTCGCAGGAAAAAGATATTCTTGAACACTCGCACATTTCCATTTTTCTTGCGGCGTTCACCGCCATTGAACAGCCCTGTGAATAGGCTCTTGTAAGACCGCTTGCACCCAAAAGTATTCCGCCGAAATATCGTGTCACCACCACGCAAACGTCCGTAAGCCCCGATTTGTTTATTACATCAAGTACAGGCACTCCGCCTGTACCCTGCGGTTCGCCGTCATCGCTGTATCGTGAAACGTTCCCCTCTCTCACCACATAGGCATAGACGTTGTGCCTTGCCTTGCGGTTTTCGGCTTTTATCCTGTTTATAAAGGCGACAGCCTCGTCAGCAGTGCTGACAGGTGCGATATGACCGATAAATTCGGATTTTTTCTCCGTAAAGCTCGCCTGAGCTTCCTCATAGATTGTTGTATATCCCATTTGGTTTCCTCATATAAAAGAAAAAAGGAACGGAATTATCCGTTCCCTTTGAAAATTAGTCAAGATTAAATCTCTTCTTGAATCTGTCAACACGTCCGCCTGTATCTACGAGCTTCTGCTTACCTGTGTAGAATGGGTGGCACTTAGAACAAATTTCAACCTTGATGTCCTTCTTTGTAGAACGAGTCTCGATAACATTACCGCATGCGCAAGTAATTGTTGTTTCCTCATACTTTGGGTGAATTCCTTCTCTCATTTGACTTCCTCCTTCCAAACTAAAATTATGACTCATAGAAGCCCATCATTTCAGTTTAGACAGTAGTTCTATGCAGTATTTATTAATATGCTGAATAAATCAGCTTTATTATTATACCATTATATACGTCACTTGTCAAGCACTTAACACTTTTTTTACATTTATCCTGTTCGTTTCGACAAAACAAAAAGGCAACCGATCGGCTGCCCTTTGCTTGTGTAAAAATTTTGGAGAGGATGAAACGAGCTAAGAGTTTAATCTTAGTGTTTACATTCTTTTTTCTTTCTCTGTTCTACATTACATATTATAGCCTTTAGGGGCTGTAACTTCAAGAACAGACAAGTTACATTTCACTACAATACTATTACAAATTATTTCAATTTGTAACTTTAAAATTACCTTAAATTTTCCTCTAGGCAGCCTTATTATTCGTGGTCAACGCCGTATGCTGCACGATATTCCAGCATTTTGTCAAGATACTCCTTGCCCTCAACAACGCCGTCCTGGATAGCCTTGATGATATCGTTGATGTTTACGATAGAATATACCTTTACGCCGAAGTCCTTGTAAGCCTGTTCAACGGCTGAAAGGTCGGTGTCAAGAGCCTTTTCCATTCTGTCAACTGTAATTACCATGCCTGTTACGTTTACGTCAGCGGCGCTTTTGAGCTTTGGCATTGACTCTCTGAGAGCCTTGCCTGATGTCATAACGTCGTCGATGATTATTACCTTTTCGCCGTCTGTAAGCTTCTTGCCAACGAACATTCCGCCCTCGCCGTGATCCTTGGCTTCCTTTCTGTCAAAGCAGTAAGAAACGTCAATGCCGTACTTTGTTGCAAGTGCGATAACGGCTGAAACTGCAAGAGGGATACCCTTATATGCAGGTCCGAAAAGTGTTTCGACAGGTATCTTATTGTCAGCTATGCAGTCAGCGTAAAAGCCGCCCAGTTTTGCCAGCTGTTCGCCTGTTTTATAGTTTCCGCAGTTGATGAAATACGGAGCTTTTCTGCCGCTCTTAAGTGTAAAGTCGCCGAATGTGAGAACTCCGCTGTCTACCATAAATTTTATAAATTCTTCCTTGTAGGTCATATTGAACTTCCTTTCGATCATGTTACTTTTATTATAGCACAG
This sequence comes from uncultured Ruminococcus sp., assembly GCA_937898375.1. Classification (GTDB taxonomy): domain Bacteria; phylum Bacillota; class Clostridia; order Oscillospirales; family Ruminococcaceae; genus Hominimerdicola. Next base: position 2,715 of record CALEJX010000025.1, on the reverse strand, counting down.
TTTTCACGGCTTTGCAAGGCTTTTTTGCCTGCCGAACATAAGTCCGTGAGAGCCTGTGGCAAGGCAGAAAACGCCATGTTCACGCATATCTCCGCATATGGAGTGTATAACGCCGTATTGCTGGCTGTCGGCATTTATCCGTGCAAAACTTTCGCCCAAGTCATCGGAAATATAAAAGCCGTATTCGCCGCCGATATTTCCTGTAACATACATGGCCGGAGTATCACAAAGCCATTTTCCAAAGCCTATGCAGTTTATCCTGTCCTCAGGGAGAATGTCGCTTATCTGCACGCTGTCACTCTTTATCTCAAAGCGGTAAAGTCCTTTAATGCCGTTTGCAAGCCAAAATACTCCGCTTTTATCAGGCTGTCTTGAAAGCTGATAGTGAGCGTATCGTGGGCACTTTATGCCCGCTTTTATGGATACTTCTTTGAATGTTGCGCCTTTGTTTTTGCTGATGTATAGTCCCAAATCTTTTCTTTCGGCTATGGCGAAGAAAAGCTCGCTGTCATAATAGTCTGAGAATACTTTTACGTTGTGTTCATCGGCTGGATTTCCACTGCTGTCCATAAAAATGGACTTATGCCAAGTTTTCCCCTCGCCGTCGGTGTAGCAGACGGCTTTATTTGAAAAGCCTCTGCCGCCTGCAACAGCCCACATTATGCGCTTGCCGTCGGCAGATATCGCCGTCCAGCCTGAGTCAACATTAGGCTTTTCGATGTTGTCAAGCTTTTGGTCTATAAGCTCAGAAAGCCCACGAGGCATTGGAAGTCTTTCCCATGTTGAACCACAATCTTTGGATAAAATCAGACCGCCCTTTGTTTTGCCCGTCCAGTTGCCACGGGGAGTTGCGACGATATATTCGGGGTCGCTGAGGGTGAAATCGGCATTAAGACAGGTGATGTAGCGGTCGCCCTTTTCGTTTGCAAAGGAATTTTCGCACTCACTGTCATAATCTTCAAAGGCAAAGCCGCCGAGGTCGCCGATGATATCTATAATGCGGTTTCTGCCGTGTGGGGTGGTGTATACATTAAGGTGAACTGTCTCCTCGATACCATCGCAGAACGGCTTAATAAGCACATTTTCGCTTGCAAGACCTGTTATCATGAACAGCCCTGTGCCTGTGTTGAACAAGGCCTTGTCGCTGTCAAAGGGTGAAAGCTTTATGTCGCTTATCCAGTGTACGCAGTTTCCGCCGCCGTTGTATTGCGGTTTCATGTATGGGATATTCCAATCAAAGCGGCAGTATTTAAGTCCTTGCATTATTTTATGCCAAGTTTCGCCGCTGTCGGTGCTTGTATAGATTATGTCGCCGCCATTTTTACGGCAGACAGTGGAGAGCAACAGCATTTTGCCGTTGGAACATATTCCGCTGTAGCCGCATGGGATATCGTCCTCAGGGGTGATGTCTTTGTCAAAAACAGGCACGCCATTTTTAATGCGGTATCTGTAGACCCTGCCCCCTGAAAGCGAGCCTGTGTCGCAGGCGTAAGCGCCCATGCCGCCGTAAAATACTTTGCCGCTTGAGGCGAAAGTGATGTAGATAAATCTGCCGTCGCTGGTGATACGCTGTGGCACGAAGCCGTAATATGACGAGTTTTCATATCTCACAGGGTCAGGGGCGGTGAGGGGAGCGAAGCTTTTCAAGCCGTCTGTGGAGAAATACAGAGTGTGACCTCTTGTAGCGCCGTCAGGGGAGTTTGCTTCACCTGAACAGCCTGCGATAAAGAGTTTTCCCTCGCTGTCTGTCCATATAAGTGAGATGTTTTTCTCGCCGAAAAGGTCAGCGTTTTGCCAGCTTTCGCCCATATCCTCGGAGTAGATAATGCCTGTGGTCTGAGATCCAAAATACAGTCTGCCGTTTTTGTAAATAAGCCTGTTACCGGTGGCTCTGCCCACTTCGTTTCCGTGAACACTGCATGGCAGAGGCTTTTGTATTATGCTTTCGCCCTTGTCATGGGATATGCAGAGATAGTTTGAATGTTTGTCTCCACAGGCGAAAAACAGCTTGTTTGGGTCGTTTTCGTCAAGGGCTATAGCAAGGGGATAGGTCTGGGCAGGGTCGTCTGCGGTAACTTTGTCTGCCAGATACACCCAAGTGTGTTTATCAAAGTCATAGCGATAAACGCCGCCGATATCAGTGCGTATATAAAGCGTTTTGCTGTCGGTGGGGTGGAATGTGATACCGGTCACAAAGCCGCCTCCGCCTATTTTCAGATTTCCATATTCGTATTTGATAGGTGAAAGAATTTTCATATATTTCTCCGTTACCATTCAATAGTAGAAACGTCAACAGGGTCTTTGTTTATCTCAACTTTGTCTACCTTGCTGTTCTTGACGGTTATAACTCTGTCAGCCATTGGTGCAATAGCAGAGTTGTGTGTGATGACTATAACTGTCACGCCGTCACGGCGGCAGGTATCCTGCAAAAGTCTGAGGATATTCTTGCCTGTGTTGTAGTCAAGAGCGCCTGTTGGCTCGTCGCAGAGAAGAAGCTTCGGATTTTTTGCCAATGCTCGTGCGATAGAAACACGCTGCTGCTCGCCGCCTGAAAGCTGAGAGGGGAAGTTGTTCATTCTGTCCTCCAGCCCCACCTTTTTCAGCACTTCTTCAGGCTGTGAAGCATGTGCGCATATCTGTGTGGCAAGTTCTACATTTTCTTTGGCGGTAAGATTGTTCACAAGGTTATAGAACTGAAAAACAAAGCCTATGTCG
>CALEJX010000024.1 GCA_937898375.1 uncultured Ruminococcus sp. | reverse complement strand
TAAACGCTTCGGGCAGATTTGGCTCACCGCTGACAGCGGTAAAAACGCTTTTAAGCGAAGACCCCGAGGACGCTGAAAATTATGTTGATACCCTTTTAAATCTCAACGCTCAGCGCAAGCAGACGGAAACAGAGATAATGACAGAAATAGTAAATCATATAAACGCTCACCCTAAAACTCTTGACCACAGAGTGCTTGTGCTTTCAGGCAAAGGCTGGCATCATGGCGTAATCGGTATTATTTCTTCACGCATTTTGGAATTTTACGGCAAGCCGAATGTTATAATCTCCATTGATGATGATGGAAACGCACGAGGTTCTGCAAGAAGCGTAAAGGGCTTCAATATATTCAAGTGCTTTCAGCACTGCGGAGAGCTGCTTGAAAAATACGGCGGACATGAGTGTGCAGGTGGTTTATCGCTGAAAGCTGAGAACATTGAAAAGTTCACTCAAATGGTATACGAATACAGCGACCCTATGGAGAAGTTCCCAAGCGTGGAGCTTACAGCTGATAAGCTTCTTATGCCGCAGGATATCAACCTTGACAATGTAAAAGGTCTATCGGCCATGGAGCCTTTCGGTGCTGAAAACCCTGCTCCTGTTTTTGCAATGCTTGGCGCAAGGGTGGATAAGATAATACCGCTTTCGCAGGGAAAGCATACAAAGATCGAGTTTTCATATGGAAGCTACAGAGGGCAGGCGCTTATTTTCTCCCTTGCACCTGAAAAGGCTTGCTTTGCAGTGGGCGATAAGCTTGATATGCTCGTGGAACTTGGAGTAAATGTGTTCAATAACCGTGAATCGGTATCCATAAGAGTTATCGACCACAGATTGAGCGGAGTAAAGCAGGAGCGTTACTTTGCGGCAAAAGATTGTTATGAAAAGCTTATGCGTGGGGAACAGCTCCCTGCAAGCTTCATAAGAAAGATAATCCCCACAAGGCAGGAACTTATCGGCGTTTATAAATACATAAGCGCAGTGAAAAGTATAACGCTGGATAATCTTTTCATGAAGATATCAAATGACAGCATGAATTACTGCAAACTGCATATATGCGTTGATATTTTCCGTGATAAGGGTCTTATCGAGTTCAGACCCGCAACTATGAAAATAAGCTATGTTGTGCCGAAGCAAAAGGTAAACCTAGAGGACTCAGAAACTCTTGTTAAGCTTAATGAAATGCTTGGAAAGGCAGGTAACTGAAATGTCAGATAAAGAAAATATTGTGCTTGATCCTGCTGAAATGGATAAGATAGAAAATGTGCCTGAGATAAAAACTGTCAGTGAGGAAAATCTCCCTGCTGAGGCTGACGTGAAAGAACAGTTTGAAGAAAAGCCAGCACCGGCGGTTTCTCCTGACTATATCGACGCCGTACCTGAAGCTTCAAGGCCTGAGCATATCGGTGAGAAGTCGGTGTGTTCTATCGACGCACTGATACAGAAAATTCTTGACGGAGAAAGACAGTATGACCTGTCAAAAATAGTATCTGCCTATGAGCTTGCAGAGAAGTATCATCACGATCAGAAAAGAGAGTCGGGCGAGCCGTATATAACTCACCCACTGTCTGTTGCATACATTCTTTTGGAGCTTGGCATGGATACTGATACTATCTGTGCAGCGCTTCTTCATGACGTTGTGGAGGATACTCCATGCACTTTGGAAGAATTGCAGAAAAATTTCGGTACGGACGTTGCAATGCTTGTAAATGGCGTTACAAAGCTGAAAAAGGTGGAAACTTTCACCAAGGACGAGCAGAAAGCAGAGAATATCAGAAAAATTCTCCTTGCCATGAGCGAGGATATTCGTGTTATCATCATAAAGCTTGCAGACAGACTTCACAATATGCGTACTCTTAATTACTGTAAGGATTCAAAGCGCAGAACTATCGCCCATGAAACCATGAATATCTATGCGCCGATAGCCCACCGCCTTGGAATACGCTCTATCAAGGACGAGTTTGAAGACCTTGCTTTTTACTATCTTGACCCATACGCTTATGCCGAGATAGACGAGCAGATGCAGCTTAGAAAGGGCAGCCGTGAACAGCTTGTCGAGAACATCAAGCACAAGATACATAACAGGCTTGAAAAGGACTTTGATCCCGTTCCCCTTATCGAGGGACGAGTTAAGAGCAATTATGGTATCTACAAAAAGGTATATCGTGACGGCAAGGAGATAGACCAGATATATGACCGCTACGCCGTGAGAATTATCGTCAATACAGTTACAGAGTGCTATAACGTCCTTGGTATAATCCACGATATGTTCAGACCTATCCCGAACAGATTTAAGGACTATATTTCCACGCCTAAGGCTAATATGTACCAATCACTGCACACAACTGTTATCGGCAGAGAGGGAATACCTTTTGAAGTGCAGATAAGAACATGGGAAATGCACAGAACGGCGGAATATGGTATCGCCGCTCATTGGAAATACAAAGAGGGCGTAAAGGGCAGCTCAAAGGACGATCAGAGACTTGCTTGGATAAGACAGATAATCGAGTCACAGCAGGAGTCAAATGACGTTGAAGAGATAGTAAGGGC
>CALEJX010000023.1 GCA_937898375.1 uncultured Ruminococcus sp. | reverse complement strand
TTGACTTGATAGGTGTCTTACCGAATCTCAGGTGTGAAACTGTTACACCGCCTGACTTCTTTGAGTCATATGCAAAGTATGCCTGAGCATACAGATCTGTATGGTCACCAATGATCTTGATAGAGTTCTTGTTAGCACCAACAGTACCATCGGCGCCAAGACCCCAGAACTTACAAGCAGTTGTGCCTGCTGGAGCAGAGTCGAGCTTGCCCTCGATATCAAGTGAGAGATGTGTAACGTCATCATCGATACCGATAGTAAATCTTGGCTTATAAGTGTCCTTCCAGCTTGCGTTCCAGTAAACAGCCTTGATCTGTGCAGGAGTTGTATCCTTAGAACCAAGACCATATCTGCCTGAAGCGATAGCTACATCATGGAACTGTGTGCCCTTAAGAGCAGCAACAACGTCCAGATAAAGAGGCTCGCCCTCAGAGCCTGGCTCCTTAGTTCTGTCAAGAACTGAGATCTGCTCACAAGTTGAAGGGATAGCTTCAACGAGCTTGTCAGCACGGAAAGGTCTATAAAGTCTAACCTTAACAAGACCGAGCTTTGTGCCCTCTTTCTCGTTGAGGTAATCAATTGTTTCTTCGATAGTGTCACAAACAGAACCCATAGCTACGATAACGTGTGTAGCGTCTGGTGCGCCGTAGTAGTTGAACAGCTTGTAGTTTGTGCCGATCTTCTCGTTTACCTTGTCCATGTAATCCTCTACGATGCCAGGGATAGCGTCATAGTATGGGTTACAAGCTTCTCTTGCCTGGAAGAAGATATCAGGGTTCTGAGCTGTACCTCTAAGTACAGGGTGCTCAGGGTTAAGAGCTCTCTTTCTGAACTCCTCGACCTTCTCGAAGTTTACCATATCTCTTACGTCTTCCATATCCCATGTCTCGATCTTCTGGATCTCGTGAGATGTTCTGAATCCGTCAAAGAAGTGGATGAATGGTACTCTGCCCTCGATAGTTGAGAGGTGAGCAACTGTACCGAGGTCCATTACCTCCTGTACGTTTGAAGAACAAAGCATAGCGAAACCTGTCTGACGGCAAGCATAGATGTCAGAATGGTCGCCGAAAATGTTAAGTGCATGTGAAGCTACACATCTTGCAGATACATGGATAACGCAAGGGAGAAGCTCACCTGCGATCTTATACAGGTTAGGGATCATAAGAAGAAGACCCTGTGATGCTGTATATGTTGTTGTGAGCGCACCGGCTGCGAGTGAGCCGTGTACTGTACCTGAAGCACCTGCCTCAGACTGCATTTCTGCAAGCTTTACAGGAGTGCCGAACAGGTTTTCCTTACCCTTGGCAGCCCACTGGTCTGTTACTTCTGCCATAACAGATGACGGGGTGATCGGATAGATAGCAGCGACTTCTGTAAATGGGTATGACGCCCAAGCAGCAGCGTTGTTACCGTCCATGGTTTTCATTTTTCTTGCCATTTTAGAATCATTCCTTTCTCGATATTTCAAGCAAATGCTCAAAACTCATATTTCCTTTTTGACGCACCTTTTTCAAGCGCACCTTATTAAGGACAACAGATATTTTCCATAAAAGTAAGCTGTAACAAACTTTTTCAGGATACATCTGTTTTAACTCTTATAGTATACCACTAATTTTTCAATTTGTAAAGACCTTTTACCACATTTTTTCTTGAATTATACCTCGCAAACGCCCTATTTTCGGTTAGTTATGACTTCCTGACAGATTAAGTAAACTCAATTTTGAACATAAAAAAATGCCTGCCGAAACAGACATTTTTCCTATATAAAAAATAATAAATTAGCAATTCATAAGAAGCTCGGCAAGAGCATTCAGTATCTTATCAACATCAACATCGGAGCTGAATTTTACATCAAGCTTTGAGCCGCCCTTTTTATCCTCGCTAAGACTTACACGAAGCTTATCGGTAGCCTGATTTACTCTTATCTCAAACTCGGTGTACATAGGATTTGTGATAGTGCGCTTTATTTTTTTCTCGGCTTTCTTCTTTGTTTCCAAAGCGGCGATAGCTTTTTCAAGCTCTCTTACCGTCCAGCCTTTTTCAATGCACTCGGCGGCAAGCTTATCCTGAGTATCCTTATCCGCAACGCCTGCAAGCACCTTTGCGTGACCCTCGGTGAGCTTTTTGTCACGAAGCATTTCCTGCACGTTTTCGCTGAGAGACAAAAGTCTTATGGAATTTGCCACAGTGGAACGTGAACGTCCCACGGCTTCTGCCACCTGCTGTTGAGTAAGACCATAGGTTTCCATGAGAGTCTGATAAGCGGCAGCCTCTTCCAAAGGTGTAAGGTCTTTACGCTGGATATTCTCGATAAGGGATATCTCGGCGGCTTCAAGGTCTGTAAGCTCCTTTATATAAACAGGTATCTCCTCAAGCCCTGCCAGACGTGCTGCACGCCACCTGCGCTCGCCTGCAACTATCTTATATCCGCCATTGTCAAGAGGTCTGACAAGTATAGGCTGCAAAACACCATGCTGTCGGATATTTTCCGCAAGCTCATTAAGAGCGTCCTCGTCAAATTCAGAACGAGGCTGTTTTTTGTCAGGCTCGATAAGTGATATCCTCACTGTAGAGATACCATTTTCACCACCGTCATTTTCAACCGCACTGCTGTCGGAGTCAGAAATTTCATCTATAGAATTATCAAAAAACAGGCTGTCAAGACCCCTGTCCATTTTGCTTTTTTTAGCCATTGTATTTTCCTTTCACATTATAAGATACAATGTTCCATGTGGAACATTACTTTTCTTTATTCTTTGCCGCTTTCTTCTTTTCTCTTTTAGTCATTTCTTTTGCAAGGTTTTCATATGCCTTTGAGCCTTTGGCTTTCTTGTCATAATAAACGGCAGGCTCACCAAAACTTGGGGCTTCTGACAATGCAACATTTCTCGGTATAGTCGTTTCAAAGACTTCCTTTGCAAAGTGCTTTTTGACCTCGCTTATTATCTGACCTGTTATCTTGTATCTTTCAACACACATTGTAAACAAAATTCCCTCGATATCAAGTTCAGGATTGAACGAAGCTTTT
>CALEJX010000022.1 GCA_937898375.1 uncultured Ruminococcus sp. | reverse complement strand
TCTCCTGAGCCTGTGAGTGGTATCTCCTTGTTAGGGTCGATTCCGTCAACGGCCGTAAAAAGCCCTGTACCCTCGCCGATAGAAGCACCCGGTACTCTAAACTTTGTTATGTCGATAGGCTCGATAGAAGTCTCAACAGGCTTTTCAAGCTGTGGTATCCACTCGTAAGGTACACGATAAGCTCTGTAGATCATGTTGCTTGTGAAGTTTCCACCAATGTTCTTGAAATATGGGTTTACATACTCCCATACTATTTCATGGTCAGGTGTTACTTCAAGAAGATGTCCGTCTGAACCCTCTGTGATGAGTGTGTTGCCGTTTGGCAGACGCTGTGCGGAGCTGATGTATGAGCTGTAGAATTTTGAAGCGTCAGTAAACAGCAGGCTGCCTGCTTCAAGCGGTGTATACTGCCATGTTATTTCAAGTGTAACAGGGTTGAACTGAAGCACTCTTGAATAGTCTCTGTGAGCGTTGTTCACGCCTGTGAGAGATGCTGGGTTAGGTGTGCCGTAACCGCCCTCGCCGCCGTTATCAAATACCAGCAGGTCGCCCTCTCCAGGAAGTCCCTTTGGTATCATGTGCAGGTGGTGCTGACCGATTATCCAGCCAAGCTTCTTTGTTGCTTCGCTCTCGTTGAAGTCAGGACCTACACGCCATACTATCTTGCCTGTTGACTTCTCAATGATTCCGAGAATGTTTGAGTTTCTTGCGTCAAATATGATGTTGTCTGGGTGGAAACGTTTGTCACCAGCGTCATACCACTTGTTTTCGCCAAGGGTAGAGAAGTTGTTTATGTGCATCCAGTCACCGCCTGCTTCGCCGTGAAGACCAGGGTTTCTGAACAGTGCATTCTTTGCGGCTTCGTCAAAGCCAAGCTCGTCAAAGTGGTCGCTTGCACGCCAGCTCCAAATGATGTTGCCCTCCCAATCGATCTCGATTATCTTATCGTCGATAAGTCTTTTGTCTGAGATATCATGGTTGTAGAGGTTTTCATGTGTGAGGATAAGAGTATTGCCGCTGTCTACCTTAGGCTCCCCGTTTGGATAATAGTAACCTACTGTGCTGCCCTCACGCTGATAATCGTGGTGCTGTCTAGCCATGTAAACAGGGTCTTTGCCAGGGTCGGCAACAAGCTCTGTCTTGTCAAATTTCCATACGATATGACCGTCCCAATCCACCTGAACAAGGTCTGTCTGGTCCTGATAAGCGTATTTGCCGCCTCTTACACCTGTTGACCCCATTACATATCCGCCTGGCAGAATCTTGTTAGGGAAGCCTGCAAGACCAGCCCAAAGCTTTACTTCGTTGCCGTTCATGTCAATGAGCAGCGCACCCTTTGTTGTTGGAAATACGGTGTAGCCGCTGTATGCTTTTTCTTTGTTATAGATCGTTACTCCTGTTGGATAAATGCTTGGAAAACCCATGATATATCGCTCCTTATCTGTGTTTTATAGTCTGTTTTGTATTCGTATTAGTTCTTTGCGTCCTTAACAGTTGTCTTGTCAGGGAAAGCTATTTTAGCCGCTCTTGTGTCAATGAAGTCACGAACGTTGTAGTCTGAATCGTATTTGCCGTGTTCATGCGCCCATTTCTGAATGCTTTCAAGGTGCTGTGCGGCTTCCTCGCTGAAACCTGTGCTGAAGCCCTGAACTTTCCACTGAAGCTTGAAGTCGTCAGCCTTTACGCCTATCTTACCCTCAAGGAACTTAGCACTCTCGTCCATATGGTCGTTCACATACTCATAGCTTTCGTTGATAGCTTTAAGGTAGTTTGCAAGGAGGTCTGTGTTCTTGTCGATGAAGCTGTCAGATGTGAAGTAGTAAGCGCCTGTTACCTCGCCAAGATCCTGTGAAGTAACTGCAAGTTTCCAGCCCACTTCTTCAAGATATTTTGCATTTGAGCCGCTTGCTATGGTAGCGGAAGCGTCGCCGCTTTTTGCAAGTGCCAGTGCTGACTGTGCTGAGTCTGTGTTTATGATATTCTGTTTGCTTTCGTCAAGACCAAGGTATGCGATAGCTTGGCTGTTGAGATACTCGTTTACTGTACCTATCTGAGTTACAAATCCCTTGCTTCCGTCAAGTTTAGAAAGGTCATTTTCATACTCTGGTGCTACATAAAGTCCGCCGTCGCCGATCTCACCGCCGTTAAGCTCTGAGAACATTACAAGGTTTGTCTGATTTAATGTGGTGCCAAGGCGGTTTACTGCGGCGTAGTCAGCCATGTCGCCAACGTCTGCATTGCCGTTTGCAATAGCATCGATAGTGTTTATTCCGAAAGCATATTCGGATATTTCAAGGTTAATGCCGTACTTTTCAAATATACCCTGTTCAACGCCAACATATGAAGCGTAGTGGTCAAGGTTTCCTGTCATTACTGCAAGGCGGAGCGTCTGGAGATCCTGTCCGTCTTTGCCTTTTACCACCTTTGGCGTATCGCCGCTGCCTGAACTTCCGCAGCCGGCAAGCAGGGAAATACTAAGTACTGACGCTGCTATTGCTGAAAGAATTTTATTTATTTTCATTTTTATTCAACTCCTGTAATTTTTCGTTATTTGTTTTATTTTTGTGTTACTTTACTCCGAAGTGTCTAAGCTTCTTTCTGCCGATAAACTGGAGAAGTCTGTCTGCTGCAAAGCCTATTACCGCAAGGGTAACGATACCTGCGAAAGCCCAGCTTGTTTTGTAATAGAGTTTCGAGCTGTTTATGAGATAGCCAAGACCGTCGCTGCCCACCAGCATTTCGGCTGCGATAACGCAGATGATAGCTGAGCTGAGTCCAAGCCTTATGCCTGTGTATATGTTGGATACCGCTGACGGAACAACTACTGTGAAGAACACTCTTGCTTTCTTTGCGCCCATGCAAGAAGCCGCTTCTACAAGCTGTTTATCTGTTGAAGCAACGCCTGCGATAGTGTTTACGAACATTGGGAAGAAAGATGCGTAGAAGATAAGAGCAACTTTTGATTCTTCACCAACACCGAACCACATAAGGAAGAGAGTAGTCAGTGCGATAGCAGGAACAAATCTGAAAAAGCTGAGTATAGGCTCTACCAACCAACGAACGACACGGAAGTTTCCTACCAGAAGTCCGAGAGGTACTGCAAAAACTATTGCAAGAAGCCAACCTTTTATTACTCTGCCTGCACTTGCGGCAATGTCTGCCCAAAGCGTGCCGTTTTCAATAAGCAGCTTTATGCTTATAAGTGTCTGTTTCGGGCTAGGAAGGAAGTATTCGTCCTTTATGCTCATTGCACCTAATGTCCATACTGCGATTATTACTATCCATGATATAATGCCGCACTTAAGTATCTTCTGAACGGCAGAGGACTTGGTTTTGTTATTTTCCATTTTAATGTCCTCCTTATTAAATATAGTACAGCTCTGAGTCGTCGAGAGCTTTGTTTACGAGAATGTTTGTTGTGTTGTCATCAATAGTGTAAAGCTTTTTGATGAGTATTTTTACCTTGTCGCCTTTTTTCAGACGGGAAGCGTTCAATGGATATCTGCCTGTTACTGAGATACCGCCTATGGAAGCTTTAACTTCAAAGGCATTTCCTCTGAATGAAACTTCTTCTACTACAGCGTCCTCCATTGAGCTTTCAAACTGATGATACTCGCTGTCATCGAACTTGTTTATCTCAATAAACTCAGGTCTGATTATAGCTGAAGTCTTGCCTTCTGTTGCTTCAAAGCCTTTGAGCTTACTGTAGTCCTCAATAACTGCGGACTGACCGATAAACTGCGCAACGAAAGGAGTTTTCGGTTCAAGGTATATCTCAACAGGATTTCCAACCTGCTCAACTCTGCCTTTGTTTGTGATAACAATTTCGTCAGCAACTTCTATCGCCTCGTCCTGATCGTGAGTTACGAAAATGCTTGTTATGCCTATCTTATCAATAGTATCACGAAGCCATGTTCTCAATTCTTTTCTTACCTTTGCGTCGATAGCTGCAAAAGGCTCGTCAAGGAGAAGCAGTTCAGGCTGAGGTGCAAGTGCTCTTGCAAGAGCTATACGCTGTCTTTGACCTCCGCTGAGCTGGTCAGGATAACGCTTGCCAACATCAGGCAGACCAACGAGTTCAAGAAGTTCAGCCACACGCTGTTTGATAAACTTCTTATCTTTTTTCTGTACTTTCAGACCATAAGCGATGTTATCATACACTGTCATAAAAGGGAAGAGTGCGTAGCTTTGAAATACAAATCCGATACCTCTTTCATTTGAGGGCAGCTTGTTGACGTTCTTGCCGTCGATAAAAATATCGCCGCTGTCCTGCTTTTCAAGTCCTGCAAGCATACGCAGGATAGTTGTTTTACCGCTGCCGCTCGGTCCAAGCAGACCGATGAGCTTTCCCTTTTCGATACCAAAGCTTACGTTATCTGAAGCTTTAAAATCGCCAAAGCTCTTATTAATGTTTTTTAACTCTATATACATAGCTGACAACTCCAATTAAGATTTATTGCTGTGATAGGTTCTGTGTCAACATCGCTGCATTCGCTTGTTAAACTTTGTCAATTTAAGCTCCTCACCTTCAATTCATATCAAATCGATATGATTAGTATGCTTTTATTATACATGATTTTATGGAAAAGTCAAGAGCATGGGAACATTTTTGTGAAATCCTACATATTAGATAGGAATACTTTATCATTGTTGTACACTTTATTCAAAACCACTAAATCTTCCAATTGTTAAAGTAAGAAAAGTTTGATAATACTCTTGACAAAGTGCGTAAATAGTGATATAATCACTATATTCATAGTAAAACTATATGAATAATATAATTTATATTGGAGGAAATAAAAATGCTTACAGAACTGACAAATCAGAATTACAACGAGTTGATATCAGCAGACAAACCGCTTGTTATAGAATTTTACTCACCTAACTGTGCTCACTGCAAAAGAACAGAGGCAGGGCTTAAGGAAGTAGCAGAGGAGCTTGGCGAGAGTGCTATCATAGCAAAGTGCGACATTACTGCACAGCCTGATCTTGCGCAGAGATACGATGTTACAGCTCTGCCTACTCTCCTTTTTATAAAGAACGGTGATATCAAAAACAAGCTTGAGGGTTTTACACACAAGCTGATAATACTTGACAATATCAAAAGATTATAAAAATTGCCCGATGTTTGAAGCATCGGGCTTATTTTTTTCAAAAAAAGCTTGACAAAGTGGAGAGTATATGATAAAATATTAGAGTTGTTTTATATGCGGGTGTGGTGAAATTGGCAGACACGTTAGATTTAGGCAACGTTAC
>CALEJX010000021.1 GCA_937898375.1 uncultured Ruminococcus sp. | reverse complement strand
GCCGTAGGTGACTTTCAAAGGGCGTTCTTTAAGGGTGACTTTTGGCAGCTCAACGCCCATTAGGCTCCTTGTGCTTATCTCAACGCCTGTTTCCACAGGTATACAGTTTGCATAAGGTGTTACAAGACCCATGGAGATATTTGCAAGCTGGAGGGCGCTGTAGGCTTCTTTGTAAGTCTCCTCAATGCTTCCTCTAAGCTCCCCTGCTTTGTCAACAAGGCTCATAAGCTCTCTTATGAGGATATTTCTTTTCCTGTCAAGAAGCTCATAGCCCAATGCGGCAAGTTTCAGAGCCTTTTTATAGAGTATCAAATTTCCCTTTGTGGCAAAGACCTGCTGTTCAGCCATTGGTCACACCCTCTTCCTATTATTATATCACTGTATCTGAAAAAGTCCAGTAGGGGCGAACATTGTTCGCCCGATTTTTTTCTTTATGAGCCGTTTTGTTCAGCATTGGAATAGCGATGTTGCAAATAATTACAAAATCACAAACAACAATGTCGTGAGTGACGGCAATATCATAAATAACCGCCATATTGTGGAGTAACGGGCGAACACTGTTCACCCCTACAAATAATATTTCTGCGGCAAAAAGGTCACGGCGAGTGACCGCCCCTACCGATGTTATTTTAGTCCTCTGCAAAAAGCGCTTTTGCTTTTTCGGCACTGTAATAATGCTCCAGATGTTCTTCATCAACTCGGTCAAGCTCTGATTTCGGCAGGGTGGAGAGCAAGCTCCAGCCTAGGTCGAGAGTTTCATCTATGGAACGGTTTACGTCAAAGCCTTGGTCGATAAAATGCTTTTCAAAAAGCGTACCGAATTTCAAATAGGCTTTATCCGTATCGGAAAGCTCCTCTTCACCGATAACAGAAGCAAGGCTTCTTGCGTCCTGCACCTTTGCATAGGCGGCAAAAAGCTGGTTGGACACCATTTGGTGATCCTCCCTTGTATAGCCCTCGCCTATGCCGTCTTTCATAAGTCTTGAAAGGCTCGGCAGGACAGAAACGGCAGGATAAACGCCTGTTTGGTCGAGGTTTCGGTCGAGAACTATCTGTCCCTCAGTGATATAGCCTGTGAGGTCAGGGACAGGGTGAGTTATATCGTCATTCGGCATGGTGAGAATTGGTATCTGCGTAACAGAGCCTTTTGCGCCCTTTACAATGCCTGCTCTTTCATAGATAGAAGCAAGGTCGGAATAAAGATAGCCCGGATAGCCTTTTCTTCCCGGTATCTCGCCCTTTGACGATGAAAATTCTCGCAGAGCTTCGGCATAGGAAGTCATATCTGTGAGGATAACGAGAATGTGCATATCATGCTCAAAGGCAAGATATTCGGCGCAAGTGAGGGCGCACCTTGGGGTCAAGATACGCTCTATGATAGGGTCGTTTGAGAGGTTTAGAAACATTGCAACTCTCTGCAAAACGCCTGTTTCCTCGAAACAGCGTTTGAAATAATCGGCAACGTCATTTTTTACGCCCATTGCTCCGAAAACTATTGCGAAATCCTGTCCGTTTTCGTCGGCGATCTTCGCTTGCCTTACTATCTGCACGGCAAGCTTGTTATGAGAAAGTCCCGAACCTGAGAAGATAGGGAGTTTCTGACCCCTGATGAGGGTAGTAAGTGCATCTATGGAGGATATGCCTGTGTTTATATAATTTCTTGGATATGTTCTTGAAACAGGGTTAAGGGGCGAGCCGTTTATGTCACGGTATTTTTCAGGGAAAATATCTCCCAATCCGTCGATAGGTTTGCCTGCTCCGCTGAATATCCTGCCAAGCATTTCGGTAGACAATGCAAGTTCCATAGGCTTGCCCTGAAAGCTTGTGGTGGTATTGACAAGGGAAAGTCCTTTTGTTCCCTCGAACACCTGCAAAACGGCTCTGTCTTTTTCCACCTCTACAACTCGTGCAAGGCGGCGTGTGCCGTCATCAAGCTTTATTTCTGCCATTTCGTCATAGGAAATGCCGCTTACATGGTCAAGTGCAACGAGCGGGCCGTTTATTTCGCTTAGTCCGATATATTTTACGTTCACGCTCCTGCACCTCCTGTCAAAGCCTCCATATCGGCTTTCATATTCTTTTCGTATTCGTCAAAAAGCTCTATTTTATCGTTAGGTATATCATACTTGACTTTGATAAGCTTTTCTATCCAGCCGCAGCCTATTATTTTATCAACGTTCACGCCTTGTGAAAGCGCTTTCTTTGCAAGGGCATAGAAATCTGTGATAAGCTTCATCATGCGGTACTGCTTATCAAGGGGAACGTAGGTATCCTCTTTATGATAGGCGTTTTGCTGCAAAAAACCTACTCTTACGGCTCTTGCAGTTTCGATAAGAAGCTTTTGATCGTCAGGGAGAACGTCAGTACCCATGAGCTTAACTATCTCCATAAGGGTATTTTCTTCAACTAGGATATTTGATATCTCCTGTCGAACTTTCATGAAGTTCTCGTTGACGTTTTTATTATAATAATCTGCAAGGTCTTCTGCATACTCGGAATAGCTTGTGTTCCAATTTATTGCAGGATAATGTCTTGCATAGGCGAGGGATTTATCCAACGCCCAGAAACAACGTACGAAACGCTTTGTATTCTGTGTGACAGGCTCGGAAAAGTCAGAACCTTGGGGTGAAACTGCGCCTATTATGGTGACGGAGCCTTCCTTGCCGTTAAGAGTTTCAACATAGCCTGCACGCTCGTAGAACTCGGAAATTCGTGACGGCAGATATGCAGGGAAGCCTTCCTCGGCAGGCATTTCTTCAAGTCTGCCTGATATCTCACGGAGAGCCTCTGCCCAACGTGAGGTAGAGTCTGCCATTATGGCGATATGATAGCCCATATCACGGTAATACTCGGCGAGGGTTATGCCTGTATAGATAGAGGCTTCACGGGCGGCGACAGGCATATTTGAAGTGTTTGCGATAAGCACTGTTCTGTCTGTAAGAGGTCTTTGTGTTTTCGGGTCGATAAGCTCTGAGAACTCCTCAAGCACCTGCGTCATTTCGTTTCCACGCTCGCCGCAGCCTATATAGACGATGATATCTGCGTCGCACCACTTTGCAAGCTGGTGCTGGGTCATGGTCTTGCCTGTGCCGAAGCCGCCAGGGATAGCGGCTGTTCCGCCCTTTGCAACAGGCAGGATAGTATCCACGATACGCTGACCTGTTACCAATGGCTTTGTAATAGGCAGACGGTTTTTGCATGGTCTTGATGTTCTGATAGGCCATTTCTGACAGAGGGTAAGTTCCTCCACTGCTCCGTTAGGGGCTTTTATTTTTGCCACAACGTCATTTATCGTATAGTCGCCGTTTTCGGCTGTCCATATGACCTCGCCGCCTTTTGACAATGGTGAAAGCATACACTTATGTGTGATAAGGGGCGTTTCGGGGCAGGTGCAGTATATATCCCCTGCGGAAAGTTTATCCCCTGTTTTCACTGTCATTGTAACAGGATATTTTTTCTCTGTATCGAGTGAGCTTACGTCTGTGCCGTCGGCGATAAAAGCGCCTGAGACTTCTTCAAGCTTTTTAAGCGGTCTTTCGATGCCGTCAAAGATGTTGTTTATTATACCGGGACCGAGGGTGGCGGACATTGGTGCGCCTGTTGAGATAACAGGCTCGTCTGGCATAAGTCCCGTTGTGCCCTCATAGACCTGAATGGTGGTAAAATCGGACTGCACTCTTATGACCTCGCCGATAAGACGCTTTTTGCCCACATAGACCATTTCCTGCATGGCAAAGCTTTTCGTATCTGCAACCTTTACTACAGGTCCGTTTACCGAATATATTTTATCCATATAAAAACTCCTTATTACCCAAGCACAAGCTCGGCTTTTTCAGTAAAGGCTGAACGCTGTTCCTCAAACGATGAGTCAAAGGTATGATCAAGTGCTATACCCATATCCTCATAGACCATGAGCATACCGCCAAGCTCTATGGAATCTCGGCTTTTTACTTCAAAGTCTGCAAGGTCTGGGGCGTATTTCATATCCTCGGGGGAGAGATAGATAACGCCCTTATGCTCGGGATAGGTCTGTTTGCATTTTTCGGCTTTTTCTTTGAGCCACAGCTTATAATCTCCGCTTGCTTTGAAAGCCGCAAGCCTGCTTTTTACGTTATCAAAAACGCTGTCTATAAGCTTTTCTCTATGACAAAGCACGTTTCTTTTAGCTTCAAGCTGTTTTGAAGATATTTCCCTTACAGCTCTTGCCTCCTCGGTCTTATCGGCGGCGGCTTTTTTTGAGTCTGCAAGGCTTTGTGCTTCTATTTTCGCCTGAGCAAGCTCATTTTCACGCTGTTTATCGGCGGCTTCGGTTATGAGCTTTGCCTGCTTTTCGGCGTCCTCAAAGACAGCCTGTTTGAAGCGTTCAAGTTTTATCGTCTGATTTTCCATTACTAAACTCCTATCAAAATCACAGCTTTATTCCCACTGCTTCTGCGAGATAGTGGGAAATGGTATCAGATATCTTTGATGTGGCATGGCGGTCGGGTATTTCAACTATGAGGGGCGTTTCTCTTGTGAGCTTATAGTCATAGACCTTTTCTCTGCACTGCTTGACTGCAAGCTCTGTCATAAGCACAACGCCCACGTCTTTCATTTCCATAGCCTTATCAAGTGCGTTTGACACTTCCTCGGAGGTATGCACCACAACGCCCTCGATACCTGAAAGCCTCATGCCCATTTGGGTATCTATATTATCGCTGATAAGATAAAATCTCATATTAGATGCCAAGTGCAGTGCCTACGTTTGAGATTATAAGGATAGCGATAAGAAGTCCATAGAGGGCGATACCTTCGCCAAGGACAACGAAGATAAGAGCTTTTACAAAGTTCTTAGGGTCTTCAGATGTTGCACCGATAGCGGCTGGTGCGCCTGCGGCAACGGCTATGCCTGAACCTACGCAGGAAAGTCCAACGGCAAGGGCTGCGGCAAGATAGCCAAGACCTGCGCCTGTTGAAAGGGCGGCTTTAACGCCCTCATCACTTGCGGCTGAAACAAAGTTACCTACAGGTACGATAAGGGCGCAGAGCATTATGCCTGCAAATGTACAAAGGTTGCCGATAAAAGCGCCCTTGGGTGATTTTCCGTTCTTTATTTTTTTTGCAGTGAAAATGAATGGTACACAAAGAAGTGCGACTGCTATAAGCGGAAGCAGAAAATAGATAAGCATGGTTGATTCCTCCAAAAAAATTATTTTACTTTAGATTTTACGAATTACTTTGTATGGATAATGGTCGGGGTAACGGGCGAACGCTGTTCGCCCCTACAATAAACATTTAAACAATGATGTAGGGGACGGCGCCCTCGACGTCCCGTTTGTTTGTGGTTTAACGCTTCAAAATTAATATTGCAAATGAGCTGTTACTCCGTTTGTGCGGTGAATTTTACGCCAACAGGCTCGAATGGCTTTCCGCCGCCCTCATAGAAGCGGGAGAATATCTCATAAAATTCAAGTCTGATTATCTGAATGGCAACTATCATGCCCTCCATTACCATTACAAACAGGTTGCCAAGCACAAGCACGAGAGGCTGTGCGGCGGCGGAACACATTTCCATAAGGGTCATTACCACCAGCATCATGCCTGCGTGGGAGAGGACAAATCCGCCAACACGGAGGAATGACATGGTATTTGAAACGTAACTGAGCAGGAACTCGAACATTTCAAAGAAGTTCTCGACGATAAAGTTGCCCACGGTCATTTTTTCCTCGTCCTCTGACAAGCGCCACTGTTTATACTTCACGGCGATAGAGAACGGCGTTCGGCAGAATATGCACACAAGCGGTATGACGATAAGGAAGATGACGAACGGAGCGGACATGACTTTTACATCGAACATGAGCGTTTCAACAAGTCCTGCCGCAACGGAGCTATAGAACACAAGTCCTGCAATGCCGTTACAGCCGAAAATGGCTTTTTCGTAGTCCTTATTTTTAAAGCCGATATAGATATTGAGTATCATCGAGATAATGATAAGAGCGACGCCTATGGCAACGGCGGTTATCAAGATAAAGTTGGTTTGCTTGAAGACTTTCAGGGGCAGGAAGTCTAATCCTATACTTTCAAACACAGGGTCTAAAAGCTCCTCATAGCCGAAGAACGAGCCATAGAGAGTGCCGAATATCATACTTGATATGCCAAGGCGTGTGACCAGACCGCTTATTTTTGCCCCCAGCTTTTTCTTCAAGGCAAGTCCACCTAGGACGATAAGAAGTCCTTGTCCCAAGTCGCCGAACATTATGCCGAAAAGCAGGGTATAGGTTATTGCCACGAAAGCGGTGGGGTTATAGCCTTTATACTCAGGCAGACCGTACATTTCCACAAGCATTGTGAAAGGTCGGGTCAAAAAATTGTTTTTAAGCACTGTAGGCGGCTCACAGGAGGCGTCTGCATCAGGGGGGAGATAGACCACGGACACTGAGCGCATATCCTCAAAAAGCTTATCAAAGCGGTCTTTTTCCTTTTCGGGGATAAAGCCTTTGAGATAGAACTTATCGTTCAGAGCGGCGGCATTTCGCCGCAGTTCAAAGGTATCGTGGATAAACCGCAGTTTTGAGAAAGCTTTTTGCAGTTCAGGCTCAGCCTTTGTGGCAAGCTCGTTTATCTGCTCGGTGAGCTTTGCGTTCTCCACTGTATCTGCGTCTATAGTTTGCTTGAGCTTTTCCAAGGCTTCGTCTGCGTCGCCTGAAACATAGGAGGGTATTCGTATGCGCTCGAAATACATGGAGCGGAAGATATCGTCAACACGCTGTTTATCACGTTCGGGGACGAAATACATTCCCCAGCAGAAGCTTTTTCCTGTTTCAAAGGGGACAAAGAAGAAATTCTCGTCATAATAATCAAGCTTCGCAAGGTTATCAACAGGCAGTTTTCCGATACGCACGGAGACATACTTCATTGAAAAAAGCTGCTGAAAGTCGCTGTGCATACCTTTCAGGTGGTCTATTTGTCTGACCGCCCCTCCAAGCTCGGAAATGCGCTGGGTAAGCTCCAGCCGCTTTGTATTAAGCTCGCTGAAAGGGGTATTATACTTTTCAAACAGGGAGTTAAAATCCTGTGGAGCTGACAGGTCGCAGTCGGTAAAATCCGTCTCCTTTAGAGTTATGCCAAGCTGTGTGGAAAGCTGGGCAAGGTCTTTCAGAGGTCGGTCATACTCGTTTTTCTCGCTGAGAGGCTTCATTGCGCTGTCGGGAGAATTGCCCGCAGGCTCAATATGAAAACAGCCGCTTTCACAGCACCTTTTCAGGGTGGCGTCAAGCTCGTCCATAAGACCTGCTATATTCACAAGGGACATTTTTTCTATAGCCAATCACATTATCTCCTTTCCTGAGAATTTACCGCTCAGGCGGTGATGATAAGATCCTTTTCAACTGCCGAGGGGTCGGCGTTATATCTTATCGCTTCGATTATATGCACGATATTCAAAGCTTCCGTACTGCACAGTTTCATAAAGGCATAGAGGGAAACAGGTGCGGCGGTGCTTTGGGATAGGATATGGGAAAGATAGCAAAACTGTGAGCTTCGCACTATGCTTTCGATATATTCAGAGGTCTGTTTGCCGCCCTTTGAATACTTTGATCTTTTCACCCATTCGAGCATATCTTCGGGGCTTTCAAGCTCATAATACTTATCAAGTCTTTTAACTGAGCCTGTGCCTGTTTTTATTCTTATCTGCCGTTTTTTTATCTCCTCGGGGGAGTAGCCGAAAAAGGCTTTCATACGGTAGGCGTTTATTATGTTAAGGCAATCTATCTCTCGGCTTATTATTTCTGAGAGCTGTTTGCTTTGCATTTCGGAAAAATCATGCTTTGCGGTATCTAAAAGCTCGGCATAATAGGCTGTTCTCAGGCGCAGTTCGCACTCGGTATAATCCGCTGAGCCGTCCTCCAAAGGGGGGATTTTCACAAGTATCTTATAATAAGGTGTATTCCTGAGAATTTTAAGGAGCTGTTCAAAGGATTCGGCTCGGCTCATTTCAAGGAGGCTGACCTTTGAATGTTTTATAACATAGCCCGGGAGGTCGTTAAGGTAAGAATTATCAAGCCCTGAATTTATATTGTTTATCATGGACAGGATACATTCTATCTCCTTGCTTTTTATAAGGAAGTCATAAAAAGGCAGTTTATCAAGCTCCTGAAATCTGCACAGGCGCATATAGGTATTGAAATTCTCTCTTTGGAGAAGCTCCTCAATGAAACCTCTATGGACTGTATTAGGGTCAACGTCACGGAAGGCGTCTTTATATCTGGCTGAATGTGCGAGATAGTCTGCGGCTTCGGGGACTGTTCTTCGCATGAGCATTTCATGATAGTTCTCTTTTGTGAACATTCTGCCGTGGATATATCTTATTTTTGCCACTGTTCCGTTGGCAGACCAGCTGTCAAGCATTTTTTTCAGCCCCTTTCACGGAGAATTCTGCTCTATTTTGGAGAAATGATATTTTCAAATATCTCGTTCTCCCACTGAGCGTGTTTTTCTTCAAATATTTTATCGAGAGCCGCTGTTTTCTCGTTCTGTGCGGCGGTTATTTTTTCGCTTTCGGCATTTATACGCTCTGTGACTTCTTCTGCTTTCTGCGTTTTATAGGCTTCGACTTCTTTCAGGGCGTTTTCTTTCAACTTCTGAGCTTCTTTAATTGTGCGCTCCAGCAGTTCGCCGCTTTCCATATCCGCTTTTTCAAGCTTGCCTGCGGCGGCTTTATCTGTTTGCAGTATTTCTGCTATCATATCCATATTATTCTCTCCTTTCAAGCGGAGTTGTTTTATAACATTAATTGTACACCTTTTTGTCTTAAATAGCAAGTTTGGCAGGTGAAAAGCCAAACTATTTATGCGTTTTGCACTATAAATGTTAAGTTTATTTGGACATATTGCTCTGTGTGTAATAATTTTAGTCAGAATATACATTTTATTTTGCCCAAGGTGAGGAAAATTAGTTGAATATCTGCGGTCAGGTCACTTGACAAAAGGGGGCAAAAGTGGTACACTTGTATGTATCACGCACACATCTGTATTTTGGAGGTGGACTAAAATTGGAGAACGGGCAAAACAGGCTTGTTATTGTAAGCTCTGAGGTGCTACCTGACATTGTGCTCAAGGTGCTTGCTGCAAAGCGCATGAGGGCAAGGGGTGAAGTTTCCACTTCATCGGAGGCTTGCCGCAAGGTAGGGATATCAAGGAGCGCATACTACAAATACAAGGACTCCGTATTCAATTATGAAGAACAGCTCACAAACAACATCGTTTCGGTATACTGCATACTGAGAGATGAAAAGGGCGTGCTTTCCTCCATTATATCACGGCTTTACGAGCTGAACACGAATATTCTGACCATAAACCAGAATATCCCTATCGACTCGGTGGCGACAGTGACGTTCTCGGTAAGATTTGAGCATGACGCACTGAGCACGAATGTGCTGACGGAGGAGCTTTCTAAAGTTCCGGGCGTTGTGGAGGTCAAGATAATATCGGGCGAGTAAAGGTAAGATTTGAGCAATATGTTTTTAACATTATATAATTTATTAGGAATGAGGATTTTTTATGTGTAAAGTAGCAGTTATCGGTTATGGCGTTGTAGGCTCTGGTACGGTTGAGCTTTTTATGAAAAACCGTGAGTCTATCTCAAAGAAAGTCGGCAAGGATTGCGATATCAAGTACATTCTTGATCTGAGGGATTTTCCTGATTCTCCGTTCGCTGACAGAATGATAAAGGACTTCAACATCATTCTCAATGATGACGAGGTAGAGGTAGTAGCCGAGGTAGTAGGCGGAACGACTTTCGCTTATGACTACACAAAGCAGCTTCTTGAACATGGCAAGAGCGTTGTTACGTCAAACAAGGCGCTTGTGGCTGAAAAGGGCGCTGAGCTTCTTAAGATAGCAAGGGAACACAACTGCAACTATCTGTTTGAGGCGAGCGTTGGCGGCGGTATCCCTATCATCAGACCGCTCAACAAGTGCTTGGCAGGAAACGAGATACTTCAGATATCGGGCATTCTCAACGGAACGACGAACTTCATTCTCACAAAGATGATAAAAGAGCAGATGTCATTTGAGGACGCACTGAAAATGGCTCAGAAGCTTGGTTATGCTGAGGCTGACCCTACGGCTGACGTTGAGGGTGAGGACGCTTGCAGAAAAATCTGCATACTTGGCTCACTTGCATACGGCAAGCACATTTATCCTGAAATGGTACACTGCTCAGGCATAACAAAGATAACGCTTGATGATGTTGAATATGCGGCTAACGCAGGATATGTTATAAAGCTTATCGGCTCTGTAAAGAAGCTTGACGACGGCAGAGTTAGCGCTATCGTTTGCCCTAGACTTGTGCCAAAGTCAAATCTTCTTGCGTCTGTTGACGATGTATACAATGCTATCAGCGTAACAGGCGACGGTGTTGGTGACGTTATGTTCTACGGACAGGGTGCAGGAAAGCTTCCTACAGCTTCTGCGGTAGTAGGCGATATTATCGATTGTCTTAAGCATCATCACAGAGTGCTTGCTCTTACATGGGAAGATTGTGATGACAAGAACTTTGTTGCGCCATACAAGGAAATGGACGTTTCAATGTATGTTCGCATAAAGGCTGAAAATGCTGAGGCTCTCAAGTCTTCTATTTCTGAGATGTTCGGAAAGCTCATGTATATAGAGCGTTCGGGCAGGACAGAAAACGAGCTTGCGTTTATCACGCCGAACATGAAAGAGGCTGACATTGACGCTAACCTGACTATCCTTTCACACTCCGCTGAGATCGCAAGCAAGATAAGGATATACTGATAAAAAGGCAGGCGGACACTGTTTGCCATTACACAAAAGCAATATGGGGCGGACTTGATGTCCGCCTTTTTTATAAAGGAGTTTTCACCATGATAAAAATTCAGATACCTGCAACGTCGGCTAACCTTGGCGCCGGTTTTGACGCACTGGGGCTTGCACTCACTTACTACAACTACATTGAAATGGAGGAGTGCGACAAGATAGACATAACGGCGGCGGACGGGCTTGACATTCCTACGGACGAGAAAAACCTTATTTACATTTCTGCCAAAGACCTTTTTGCGGTATGCGGCAAAAAGCTGGAGGGACTTAAGCTTATACAGACGAGCAACATTCCTATGGCGAGAGGTCTTGGCTCGTCTTCTGCCTGCATAATCGCAGGACTTGTGGGAGCAAACAAAATGCTTGGAGACCCCCTTACAAAGGACGATCTTGTTGACCTTGCGGCGCAGATAGAGGGACACCCTGACAACACTGCGCCTGCGCTTCTGGGCGGAATAGTGACGGCGGTCTTTGACGGAAGAAAGGTACACTGGGTGAAGCAGGAGGTTTTCACAAAGCTGAAATTCGTGGCGATAATACCTGATTTTGAGCTGAAAACAGAAGAGGCGAGGGCTTGTTTGCCTAAGGAAGTTTCACACAAGGACGCAGTTTATAACCTTTCTCGTGCGGCGCTTTTCTCGGCGTCACTTCTTACGGGCAAGTTTGAAAATCTGAAAACGGCAGTTGACGACAGGCTTCACCAGCCTTACAGAATGGAACTTATACCGCACTGCAAGGACGTTTTCGACATTGCGTACACTCACGGGGCATATGCGGCATACATAAGCGGTGCAGGTCCAACTATCATGGCTATTGTGGACGAGAGCAATCAATATTTCGCAGGCAAGATGAAATTTTCCCTTGACAATGCAGGGCTTAAAGGCTGGCAGGTAAAGGAATTTCGGATCGACAACGAGGGTACAAAGCTTATATGAAAAGGTGCAAATGGTGCGACCTGAAAAATCCAAAGTATGTGGAATATCATGACAAGGAATGGGGCGTTCTCAGGACTGACGACGGATATTTATTTGAGATGCTCCTGCTGGAGTCTTTTCAGGCAGGGCTTTCGTGGGAGTGCATACTGAACAAGCGTGAGAATTTCCGCAGGGCGTATGATGATTTTGACCTTGATAAAGTCTGTGGGTACGACGAGGGAAAGATAGCTGAGCTTTGCGGAGATAGTTCTATTGTGCGAAACAGGCTGAAAATAAGGGCGAGTATCACCAATGCGAGGATATTTCGGGATATCGTGAGGAAGCAGGGGAGCTTTTATGAGTATCTTTGCAAGTTCACGGGGGGAGAAATATTGTATGAGTGCGGTAAAACTACCAACGAGTGGTCGGATAGGATATCGGCGGACTTGAAGAAGCGTGGAATGAAGTTTGTGGGAAGCGTGATAATATATTCGTTTTTGCAGGCGGTGGGAATTATTTATTCACATGATAGGGAATGTGAGCTTTATAAAGAAAAATAAAGTAAAGATATAATCAAAGCGGTGTCGGAGTGTAAAACTCTGCACCGCTTTTTTCTATATCATTATATAAAGTAAAAACCGCAAAGAGCGACAGCGATTTTGCGGCGGACAAACTATCAGCACAAATGTGTAGGGGCTGGCGCCCTCGACAGCCCGTTTCGGGGACTTTCAAGGTTTGAATTTGTACAAACCATGTGGGCGAACAAAGGCGGGCGAACACTGTTCGCCCCTACCGCCATTTGTGGGGATATCGGTGGGTGCGGATAACATAGGTTTGAAATAGAAAACCGCCCTGCACAATGTACAGAGCGGCTAAAATTATCATTTTTTATCTCAAAGGACAAATATTCTTGCGGTTTTCGGCTATTCTTTCGTCTATGCCCTCTACCTGCGGCTTAACAAGGCTCGATGTTCCTGCAACAAACATTCTTGCGCCTGCTTCGTAAAGCTTGCGGCAGTTCTCGTTGGACATATTGCCGTCAGTTTCTATGATGATGTCCTCGTGGCCGTTTTCGTCAAGCCACTTTCTCAGACGTCTTGCTTTATCTACTGTGTTAGGCACGAGCTTCTGTCCTGCAAAACCAGGGTTTACTGTCATGACAAGCACGCCGTCTATGAAGTCTACGGCTTCCTCTACCACGCAGATAGGTGTGCCGGGATTGATAGCCAAGATAGGCTTTGCACCGATAGAACGGAGATATTGCAGGCACTTTGCGATATGCTTCGTGCTTTCATAATGCACTGCCGCATAGTCGCCCTCTCTGATATCAAACCACTGAAGCCTTTCCTCAGGCTTCTCTATCATGAAATGAAAATCAAATGGGATATCCGTAAGATCACGGAGCTGTTTTACATAATCAGGATAAAGTGTGAAATTCGGCACAAATGAGCCGTCCATTACGTCTATATGGAGATATTCGATATTGTTGCGCTTAAAAGCGTCAAGATATTCCTTTATCTGTCCCAGATGGACGCACATCATTGAGACTGATATCATACCATTGTCCATACTGATCCTCCTGTTTCTATTTATCTGTTTTTTATCTTCTATCGTCAGCTTTATCAGGCTCTATGCCCATGATAAGCTGGTCTATTACTCTGTCGGTGGACTTGCCGTCTGTATACTTGAAGTTCTTCTTTATGAAGCCTTCCATTTTCTCAAACTCGTAATCCTTATTTTTAAG
Organism: uncultured Ruminococcus sp.; assembly: GCA_937898375.1. GTDB lineage: Bacteria > Bacillota > Clostridia > Oscillospirales > Ruminococcaceae > Hominimerdicola. Next base: position 12,817 of record CALEJX010000021.1, on the reverse strand, counting down.
AGCGGTCATAAGCTCGTCAAAATCGTGGACTATTTTACCCGGTACAAGTTCCTCATACGGCTCATAGAAATCTCTTGTTGCTTCATAGTGCTTTTGGTCGAATGCAAAGAAAAGCATTGGCTTTTTAAGCAGTGACATTTCATAGATTATGGAGCTGTAATCTGTGATAAGCACGTCAACTATAAAGAGGATATCATTTACCTCTCTGTAGTCGGAGGCGTCAAGTATCCTGTGTGCATACTCGTCAGGTATTTCGATACGCCTTTTTACAAATGGGTGGAGCTTTACGATAAGGACGGAATCCGTTTCATCAAGGAATTTGCCCCACGCTGTAAGGTCAAGCTTGTCAAATGGGAAATATGCGTTATTTGCGTTATCTCCTCTGAAAGTCGGCGCATACATATAAACTGTTTTTGCAGTTTTGCACTCAGGGAAAACTTCCAACATCTGCTCTTTTGTTTTGGCTTTATAATCATCGTCAAAGAAGATATCCGTTCTTGGTATACCCACAGGATAGAACTTCTTTTCGTCGATAGCGAAGCCCTCTGCATGGTGGAGCGCAGAATGATAGGAGCTTACAGGGACGTGGGTATAGCACTTATGCACCCTTGTATTGAACGGAGGTGCGCCCGGCTTGCCAAGTCTTTCAAAGCCCAATGACTTGAACGCTCCGCAGGCGTGCCATACCTGAAGCACCTTGACATTCTTTGGATAGTCCACAAGGTAGATATCAGGGTAATAATCGTCAATAAGAATGATATCGGAGGTTGCAAGATAGTAGACGAACCTTATCATGGCAGGTATCGACCTATTGACAGTGATACTTGCTTTGAAGTCAAATCTGAACTTATACTTGCTGTCAAGTCCTCTTTCTATCATGCGGTCATAGATGACCTTTTCGTTTCCGCCTATCTCGGCTCTCGAACCGCTGGCAAATAGGATAATATCCCCGTTTTTCTTAGCAAAATGCTTAAAGAAAGAGAACGCCTTTTTAAAGCACCATATCTTTAAACCATAAACGTCTCTTATGATAAGCTTCTTGCGGTTTTGAAGCTTTTTCGCAATACGCTTTGGTAAGGTCTGAGAAGGCTTAGGCTCTTTATAGGTAACGGCGAGGTTATACTCGAGGGTATCCATATCGCTTGCAGACTCGGCATAGAAAAGGTTTTCTGCGCTTCGTCTGAGCTTGAAGTTCATAGGGTTCGCCTTTGTATCGTCCTCTATAGTTTCCACCTTATCGGATATGATACAAGGATACTCGTTTGTAAGCACCTGTTTTGACAGGCATCTGCCGTCGTTATCATAGGTGAGCTTAAGAAGCGCACTGCCCCTCAGGACGTAATCCACGGTATCTGTTGATATCTGCGGTTTATTCATGCCCTTATACTTTGTGAATATCTTAAGGGCATAGACGCCTGTGGCGATAGGGGCTTCATTATTGGCGGACATTATATTCACTGTCAGGTGAAAATGAGTGCCGCTTATGTCAAAATGCTGGGCAGGGAACATCAGAGTTCTATCCTGCGTGATAAATCTTGCTGACAGGTTAGCCAGCTCGTCTTTTTCAAAGCCCACAAGCTCACCCTCGATATGAAGGATAACTCTTTTGAACTCTACTCTTGTAAGCTCTGCGAATTTTTTGTTTCTCTCTTTTAGTCTCTCAATAGTCTTTCTTCTGTTCCCGTATATCTCTTCAAATTCGGGAGTCATATTATCCATTAAAACTATTCCTTACTTTCCGCCGTGCCGATAATTACCGACACAGCTAAAAATTATAAATCTTATTATACCAAACAGCGGGCGAACGCTGTTCGCCCCTACACGCATGGTGTTATGGCTGTTTAATCGTCAAAGGTGAACATTACCTTTAAGGTGAACTCGCCTGTGTTTCTGATAGCGGAGAATGCTTTTTCGTTCTCTTCTATCGTGAATGTATGTGTGATAAGGTCGGCAAAGTTTACGTCGCTATGCTCGAAAACGTCAAGGGCTGTTTTCCAATCGTTCACTCTGCTGTTATAGCTGGAGTTCCATGAGCCTTTGACTGTTATCTGCTTTCTCAGTATCGACCAATAGATATTCTTAGGCAGGATAAGGTCTGTTGACGGGTTGCCCACGAGAACGATACTGCCAAGAGCGCCTGTTGACTCGATAGCGGAAGCGATAGCTTCATTTGAGCCGACAGCTTCAAATGTTACGTCTGCGCCGTCGATACCGATTATTTTCTTTACCTGTGCAGGGAGATCGTCAACGCCTGTATCAACAACGTCAAAGCCAAGCTTCTTTGCATACTCAAGCTTATTCTTTGAACGGCCTGCGATAACTACCTTACCTGTTTTTGTTTTCTCTTTTGCAAAGAGGGCTATCATAAAGCCGATAGTACCTGTGCCTATGATAACGACGTTCTGACCCTCTTTGATGTCGCCGATATTTACGGCGTGCATTGAAACTGCGGCAGGCTCGCAGAGCGCTGCTGTTTTATAGTCGAGGGTATCGTCGAACGGAACTAAGTTCCATACCGGAACAACGAGATACTCAGCCCATGCGCCGTCCTGTCTTGAGCCGAAATAGCTATAGCCTGAGCACTGTGCATACTCCTCCATTTTGCAGGCTTTACAGTGCATACAAGGGAGCATTGGAAATACGCAGGAACGCTTGCCAAGGAGGTTTTCGTCAACGTCATCGCCAACTGCAACTATCTGACCTGAGAACTCATGGCCTGGTATTGTTGGGAAATGGTAAGTTCCTGTTACAAAGCATCTTGGCATATCGCTTGAACAAATTCCGCACGCCTTTATTTTCAGCAATACAGTGCCTTTTTCAAGCTTCGGCACGTCTACCTCAGTTACTCTCAGGTCGCCCACGCCGTAAAGCACAAGTGCTTTCATCTTTTCGGGTATGTTTATTAAGCTTTTCATAAAAAAAGTCCTTTCTATTTACCGCCAAGCAGCGTTCTGACAATAAGCAGGTCGCTGTCTGTTGTTATCTTGAAATTAATAGCGTCGCCCTCTATAAGGTGGATAGGCTGGTTATTCATTGTGCATATCTGTGAAGTGCCTGTGATGACCTTTTTCTGCTCCTCGGTGAGATTATCCTGCATTTGGATAAAGTGGGCAAGGCGGAAGCTGTCTGGAGCTTGTCCGCTGTAAAGCTCGCTTCTGGCAGGGATATCTTCAACATACTCTCCGCCCTTTGAATGGAGGATAGTATCTGCACATGGAAGTCCGCAGACGCAAGCGCCGTATTCTGAAGCGCAATCGATAGAGTCGTTAAGTATCTTCTCTGTAACGAAAGGTCTTACGGCGTCATGGATAACGATAACATCATCATCGTGAAGTCCGTTATCCTTTGTGATAGCGGTGGTGACATTATTTATAGTATCCATTCTTTCCTTGCCGCCGAGAATTATCCTTACCTTTTTGCTTTCAGGGATATTCTTTTTCACCTGCTCGTTCATATAGTCCTCATAGTCCTTATGGACGGCGATATAGATATAATCAAATCTCTTGACCTTGAGCATATTTTCAAGGGTATAGATTATGATCGGTTTACCTCCGATCTCGATAAACTGCTTTGGTATTTTTGAGCTTTTAACTCTTGTACCTGTTCCCCCTGCGAGCATTGCTCCGTAAATCATAAACAAACTCCTTACTGATATTTATATTATAATAATGTATCTGACAAATAACATTATTGTGATACTCTGAAAATTGGCAGTCAACGGGCGAACGCTGTTCGCCCCTACAAATTTTGCAAAGACAGCGCACCTTTTTACACAAAATCATTTTTAGTATTCGCTGTTTTGTGACATGATATAATCGGCTATTCTTTTGGTGGAATGACCGTCGCAAGCGCCCATAAATCTTTCTCTGAAATTGGAGATGATAGTAGGGTCGGCTTTTCCCTGCTTTACGGCGTTTATAAGCTCCTCGTTGGTCTTAACTATCGGTCCGGGGAGGAAGCTATAGTCATAGGGATAATAAAAGCCTCTATAGTCATAGAACTGGTCAAGGTCGAAAGCGTAGAATATCATAGGTCTTTCAAAAAGCGAATATTCAAAAATAAGCGAAGAATAGTCAGTTATGCACATATCGGCGGTAAAAAGGAGATCCTCGATAGGCATATGGTCTGTTATGTCAAAGGCGAAGTCCTGACAATCCTCGGGGATATCCCACTCTTTTTTAACAAAGCCGTGCCTTTTCACAAGAAGCACCCACTCTTTGCCGAAATTCTCTTTAAGGGCTTTGATATCCAGCTTTTCAGGGATATAAGCCTTATCGGCGTCCCCACGATAGGTCGGGGCATAGAGCAGGACTTTTTTATACTGTGCGGCAGGGCAATTCTTATAGAGGTTTTCAAAGGCTTTCACACGATTTTCCTCTTTAAAGAAAAAGTCGGTACGAGACACGCCTATTGCCTGCACGCAATTATTATCAAGGTCAAAGCCGAAAGCTTCCTTGAAAGCCCATATGCACTCTTTACTGCTGACGGTACAGAGGGTATAACTTGTATGGGCAGGGAATTTTCTCAATTCTTCCAGCGACTCGCCGAAAGAGAGGTCGGTGATACTTTCTCCCCACTTTTTGAAAGCTCCGCAGGAATGCCATGTTTGGATAACCTTTGTGCCTTTTCTGAACTTAAAAGCGCCGAACAGATTACAGGTATCGTTAAGCAAGACGCAGCCCACGTTTCCCATAAGCCAAGTAAGCTTCAGATATCTCAGCAGATAGCCCATTCCGCCCTTATTGTTATGGACGTAATAGACCTGCGGGTCAAGTCCTCTATCCTTTATTTCCTCGTAGATATAGCGAAAGCTATCCGTCAGCGTACCGCTTCTTATCTCGGCAAATATGACCTTATTTTTCCTCATAGGTCTAAGGCTTGACACTTTATAGCAAAGGGGATATACTCCTTTGAACATTATGATTTTGGCGACGTTTCTGGTCGCCTGTTTTAAACCGCTCATTTCTCACCCTACATTATATCATATTATGCGCCGTTTGTCTACACTTTAACAAATCACAGGACACTTTTGCGGCACATCTCACAAAAAAGCTTATTTTCCAGGCTTTATTATGCCCATTTTAACGTATAAACAACGCTAAAAAAGGTCTCTTGTGTAGTATTATAGTGCAGAAAAGGGGAAGTGTCAAGGGGGTATTTGTAATTTTGTAAAATTATTTGAATAATCGTGATGAGTGCAAAAAAGGCTGTGAACGAGGTGCGTTCACAGCCTTGGGGTATCGGGTCATTCCCACTCCACCGTTCCAGGCGGTTTTGAGGTTATATCGTAAACTACTCTGTTTACATGGTCTACTTCGTTTGTTATTCTATTGGATATTCTTGCGAGAACGTCGTATGGTATCTTTGCCCAGTCGGCTGTCATGAAGTCGTCTGTTGTTACGGCTCTGATAGCGATAAGGTGATCGTAGGTTCTGTGGTCGCCCATTACGCCTACTGTCTGTACGTTCGGGAGAACTGCAAAGAACTGGCTCAGGCTGCTTTCAAGTCCGCTTTTCTTTATCTCGTCACGGAAAACGGCGTCTGCTTCCTGCAATACCTTTATCTTATCCTCTGTTATCTCGCCGATTATCCTTACGCCAAGTCCCGGTCCCGGGAACGGCTGACGCCATACGAGCTCTTTTGGTATGCCGAGCTTTTCGCCGACTTTTCTTACCTCGTCTTTGAAAAGGTCGCCAAGCGGTTCTATAACGCCGTCAAAGTTGATATCCTCAGGCATTTTCACCTGATTGTGGTGAGTTTTTATTGTGGCAGCGTCGCCCTTTCCGCTTTCGATACGGTCAGGGTATATAGTACCCTGTGCAAAAAAGCCGCCGTCTGCTTCTTCTCTTATCTTATCCCAGAATACTTTATAGAACTCTGTGCCGATAGTCTTTCTCTTTTCCTCAGGATCTGTTATGCCCTTGAGCTTTTCAAGGAACTGCTTCTGACAGTTCACTCTTACAAATCTCATATCAAAAAGTCTTGTGAAAGTTTCCTCAACAAAGTCGCCCTCGTCTTTTCTCATAAGACCCTGATCTACGAACACGCAGGTGAGCTGTTTGCCTACTGCACGGCTGATAAGACCTGCGGCAACTGATGAGTCAACTCCGCCTGAAAGTCCCAAAACTACTTTCTTATCGCCTATCTGCTCTCTCAGCTTTGCAACTGTGTTCTCGATAAAGTTATCCATTACCCAATCGCCTTTACAGCCGCACACCTCATAGAGGAAGTTTTTCAAAATGACGTTACCATACTCACTATGAGTTACCTCAGGGTGGAACTGAACGGCATATATCTTCTTCTCTGCATTCTCCATGGACGCACATGGGCAATCCTCAGAATGGGAAGTGATAACAAAACCATTTGGAGCTTCGCTGATATAGTCGGTGTGGCTCATCCAAACTATGCTCTTCTCAGGAACATCTTTGAAAAGCTTGCTTTCTGCGGAGACTGTTATCTCTATCTTGCCATACTCGCTCTTTTTACAGCTTTCTACCTTTCCGCCGCTCATCCATGAGATAAGCTGACAGCCGTAGCAAATGCCGAGAACCGGTATGCCAAGGTCAAGTATAGCCTTGTCATAGTGTGGGGAAGTCATATCATAAACGGAGTTTGGCCCGCCTGTGAAGATTATGCCCTTATAGCCTGCTGCTTTTATTTCTTCGATCGGAGTTTCAAAGCTTTTTATCTCGGCATAAACGTGGTGATCTCTCACACGTCTTGCGATAAGCTGATTATACTGTCCGCCGAAGTCAAGCACCAGTATCTTCTCATGTGACATATATTTACCTCTTTTCCTTATGTTTTTTTGAAATACATAAATATTATAACACGTTGCCGCCCCTTTTTCAAGAGCAATTTACACACTCTTTGAAGCATGGGGTAAAATAATTGTGAACACCTTACATTAAGCAGGAAAATATTTGTTGATTATAGCTGTTGTAATTTGTCATGGGCTGTGATATAATAGGCTAGTATTGTAAAATGCGTGTAAATCAACAGAAAAGAGTATATTAAAATGGAAGAAAAAGAAAACATTCAAACACAGCAGGCCGAGGAAAAGAAAGGCTTGCCCAATAGGATAAAGGCATGGTTTGCGTCACCTGACGGGATACAGACTGTGAGATTTATCAGCGCCATAGCGGCGGTGATAGTGGTGGGAGTCATATGCGCTTTGCTGGGTGTATACATGGACAAGGACAACTTCCTGCCGAAGGAGAGAAACTTTGCGCTTTTCGGGGCATGCGCTGTTGAGGCGGTGCTGATATTTATTATAGCGGTATTTTTCTCAATGCGGAAAAAGCTGAAAAAGAGCGAAACAAAGGGCTGCATTGACCCTTTCACGGCGGCATTCATGCTTGGTTTGAACTCCTATTTTCTCCCTGACTTTGTAATGGGGTCATATTTTCCAAAGAGCAATGTGCTTTACATTCTTCTTGGAATACTGCTCTGCTGGCTTTTATATCTTATAGGTGCGGTGATATTCCCGAAGCCCCACGCTTGGTTTTGCGGAGTGAACGTTATATTCGCTATTTACGCTTTGGCGCAGTATTATGTCACGGAGTTCAGGGGAAATCCTGTGCAATTTGCCGACCTTGCCAATCTTAGATCGGTGAACGAGGTAAACGGAATGTACTCGCTGTTTTTAGACAGCAATGTGATATTCGTGCTTGTTGACCTTATAATGGTTATCGCTTTGATAGTGACAACAAAGGTAAAAAAGATAAAAATGCGCAGCAGGCTGATATCGGGTGCGGCTGTTATCGCAGGGTGTTTTGTGTTCGTATACGGCGGCAGGTTTGCTTATGACCTTGGCATAAAGAACAGATACATCAGGCTGAACTTTTCAGGTGCGGAGAATGCTGACACATACAGGTGTGTGGGCTATGACCTTATGTTCTGCTTTGACGGAATGTTTGACCGTGTGACGAAGCCTGAGGGATACTCCACCCAAAAGGCGGAGGAGATATTAGAGCAATACGAAACGGCTGTTACGAACAAAAAGCCTGCTATCATTGCTATCATGAACGAGTCATTTGCAGACTTTGAGCATATCGCTCAGTTTGATACCAACAAGGATTATTTGCCCAACTATCACAAATTGCAGGAGGAAAGCATAAGCGGTTATGTTTCCGTTTCGGCATACGGCGGTTATTCCTGCAACTCTGAGTATGAATTTCTCACCGGCAACACGCTGGGCTTTTTGCCGTCGGGAAGTGCGGTATTCACACAGTATCTCAATGACAAGCAGAACGGTCTTGTAAGCTGGCTAAACGAGCTTGGTTACACAACTCAGGCTATCTCGCCTTGCTCTGAGGGACTATGGGAGATAGGCAACGCTTATGAACAGCTCCAATTCAAAGACAGGATATACAATTGTCAGGACAGAATGAGCGAGATCCAATATTTCAACGGAAATATCACAGACGAAACTATTTTCAGATACATTGAAGAGCAATATGAAAGCCATGCAGGCACGCCTTATTTTGTATGGACGGCGACCATGCAGAACCATGCGCCATATGATTATCCAGAAGCTGTTCCTCATGAGATAACTTTTGAGGACTACAACAACTCTGCAGCGCAGGAATATCTAAACCTTATCTATCAATCCGACAAGGCTTTGGGAGAGCTTATAAACTATTTCCGTCACAAGCAGGAAGAGGTCATAATCGTCATGTTCGGCGACCATTATCCGCATATCATAGACTTCACGGAACATCTTTATGGCAAGGACGTGGCTTTGCTTTCAACGGAGGATTACTCAAGGCTTCATCAGACCCCTTTCATTATTTGGAGCAACAAGGGTGTTGAGGCTGAAAAGATAGATGACATAAGCCTTAACTATCTTTCAAACGAGGTCATGGAGGCGGCTGGGCTTCCAAAGTCGAGATATCAGCAGGAGCTTGACAAGATACGCTGTGACATACCGATAATAAGCTCTTACGGCTACAAGACGGCTGACGGAGAATGGTATTCTGTGAATGATGTGGCTGAAAAATACAAGGACACGCTGAACGAATACGAAACTGTGCAGTATTACAGAATGTTTGATGACAAGCGTGACAATAGTATAAATTAGGCGATATCAACGTATTTACGCCATTTGCGTGTAGGGGCGAACAGTGTTCGCCCGCATTTCATACGATTTTGAAAAAACAAACGGACGAAGTTTTTTAACCTCGTCCGTTTTATTATGCGCTTTTTATCCTGTGACCTTTTTCTCGAACATAAACATTCCCATGACGTCGTTCATTATGCTGTCGGAAGCGACTTTTTTGCTGTTCTTTGTCATTTGCCTTACGACAGTTTGACCGTCTTTCTTGCCGAATATCATAACATAATCGTCGCCGCTCTCGGAAGTTCCCTCATAGGACACCTGATTTTTGAAGATGTTATATTTCCACTTGCCGTCTTTGAAATATGCGTCAACGGCTTCGCCGTAATTTTGGCTCGCTAATTTCATTTCGGTGCCAAAATCATAGGTGGAATGTCTTACGCTGAATATTCTCACAAAGGCAAGCACAAAATATATCACCGCAATTATCACGGCTATCTTCAGCAGGGTCTTTATTATCTTTCTGCCCTTGCCGTAATGCTCCTTGCCGCTGCTTGAATGTTCAGTTGGGGTGCGCCTATAGTCTGCCGCACTCATTTCTCTGTTTCTGTCTGTCTCTCTTACACGCCTTGCGTTGCGAGCTTCCTGCTCACGGCGTATTCTTTCCTCTGCTTCGGCTCTTTTCGGGTGTTCGTAAACACGCTTCGGTATGCCCTGTATCCTTGAACGGTCTATATACTCCTGCTCGCCTCTTCTTTGGGTCGATGAGGCGATAGGTACCATTTTTCCGCAGTTGGTGCATATCTTAGCTCCGTCCTCCAGCTTAGAACCGCAGAATGTACAATGTCTGCTCATTATTACCAATCCTTTACACACTTAAACCTGTTTTGTTTGTCGAATTTATTTTCTATATCTATGGTGGGCAAAGCGCCCGTTTTCTGTAATTATACGGGCGAACGCTGTTCGCCCGTACAGTTTTTCTCTATCTCTCTTTATAAATATCTTACAACGCCAACAACTTTGCCTAGTATGCTCACCTCGTCCACTATGATAGGATCCATGGTGTCATTTTCAGGCTGCAGTCTGAAATGTCCGTCCTCTTTATAGAAAGTCTTTATGGTGGCGGACTCGTTGTCAACAAGTGCGCAGACTATATCGCCGTTTTCTGCGTATGGGGTCTGCTCTATGACTACCATATCTCCGTCAAGGATAGCGGCGTTTATCATGGACTCTCCTCTTACCTTTAGGGCAAAAAGCGGATTGCTGTAATGCCTTGCAGGCTGAAAGCTTATGTAGTCTGTTATCTCCTCAATGGCTGTGATAGGGATACCTGCGGTGACAGTTCCCACGAGGGGTATTTTCATGCCGTTGCCGCCTGTGAGCCTTATGGCTCTGTTTTGGTTATTTCCCTTTTCAAGGAGACCTTTGGCGGTAAGATTATTTATATATCTATGGGCTGTTGAGGTAGACTTAAAGCCGAACTCTGCGCATATCTCCCTCACTGTTGGCGGATAGCCTTCTTCTATGCGATCCTTTATGAACTCGAATACCATTTTCTCGTTCTCGGTTACTTTTCTCATAGCTCCGTCCTTTCTATTATGATAAATGCACCTTTATCTTTTTGCTTAAAGCTCTTTTGCAAGTCTTTTTGCAAGCTTATATACATCTCCGCAGCCGAGGGTTATAACAAGGTCGCCCTCTTTGCAGTTTTTCTTTATATAGTCGATACACTGTGAGAAGTTATATTCTTTCTGCTCGGCGGTCTGCTTGTCAACAAGCTCATGGTCAGTCTCAAACCAAACTGCATTTGGTATCTTCTCTGCAAGCTGTTCAGCGTAAACGCCGTCGGTATTCTTCTCACGGCTGCCCATGATATCTGTGATAACGGCGATATCTGCAATAGAAAGCGCTTTCACAAAATCGTCCATGAGTATCTTTGTTCTTGAATAGGTGAAAGGCTGGAAAACTGCCCACACTCTGTTAAAGTCAAGACCCTTTGCGGCTTTCAGTGTACACTCTATCTCCTTTGGGTGGTGAGCGTAATCGTCAACGATAGTAACGCCCTTGACCTCGGCTATCTTCTCAAAACGTCTTATTGCGCCGAAGAAAGTATCAAGTCCTTTTTCGATACCCTCCCATGAAACGCCGGAATATCTTGCGGCGGCAATGGCTGCAAGGGCGTTCATAACGTTATGGTCGCCTGGGACATGGATAGTAAGCTCTCTGACGAACTCTCCCTTATAATAAAGCTCAAAGCGTGTCTGCAAGCCTTTTTTGGACTTTATAACGGCAGAATAATCGTTTTTCTTATCCCAACCAAAAGATATCATTTCCTTGTCAACGCCCTCGACGGCTTTCAGGGTATTTGCATCGTCGCCGTTATAGATAACGGCTTTTGAAGCCATGGTTGCGAACTTATGGAAAGACTTTATGATGTTGTCGATATTCTTGAAATATTCAAGGTGGTCTGCGTCAACGTTCAGGATAATTGAAACGTCAGGGAAAAGCTTAAGGAAGTGATCTTCAAACTCGCAGGACTCGCAGACCATAGTCTGTGATGAGCCTGCCTTGCCTGAGCCGCCTATGCTTGGGAGCTTTCCGCCTATAACGCAGGAAAGGTCGACACCCTCCTGAACGAAAATCTGTGTGAGCATGGAAGATGTGGTGGTCTTTCCGTGAGTGCCTGATACGCACAAAGCATTCGTATACCAGCTTGTGACAAGACCGAGTATCTCGGCTCTTTCGCAGCAGACTGCGCCGCTTGCCTTTGCGGCGATAAGCTCAGGGTTATCTGCCATTATTGCGGCTGTATAGATTATAAGGTCAGCGCCCTTGATATTTTCGGCTCTCTGACCGAGGAATACTTCAATGCCAAGTTTTCTTACAGCGTCGAGAGTTTCAGTTTCGTTATTGTCTGAGCCTGTGATGAAATATCCCTTTGAATGGAATATCTGCACCAGAGGGTACATACCCGAACCGCCTATGCCGATAAAATGGACGTGCTTTATATTTTTCAAGGTTTCATTTGTTATCATTTTTGTAATACTCCTTAGAATAATAGATAATTCAGAATATATGTTTATTTTATTATATAACATTTCTTGAAAAAAATAAACCCCTTTTTGATTATTTTTCAAAAAAAGAGGCAAAATTATTAAGGCAACACCGTGCTATACACTATCATCACAAGAAAGGACGCAGGAAAAATGACTATAACAGAGGTAAAATTCAGAAGATTTATAAACGAGGGCAAGCTAAGAGCTGTTGTGAGCCTGACTTTTGACGGCAGTTTTGCGGTACATGATATCAAGGTGGTGCAGGGAGAGGAACGGCTTTTTGTGGCTATGCCAAGCCGCCGTGATGACAACGGGGTGTTTCGTGACATCGTTCACCCTATCGACAGCGAACTTCGCAATGAAATAGAGGAGGAGATACTTTCTGCTTATCGCATGGAGCTTGACAGGCAGGCGGCGGAGCAGCAGGAGTTAAGCTGATAAATGGCAGAAAGCCGATAAAATAGGCAAAAAAACGGGCGAACAGTGTTCGCCCCGAGAATGTTGAAAAAGTATCAAATTAACGGGCGACCTCAGGTCGCCCCTACATATGAACAGCGTATTTACGAAAATTGTAGGGGATCGGCTCAATTTCTGTTTCACAGAAATGCGACGTCTCATTTGTTTAATGCTTTTACGACAGGCTGCGGGCGAACAGTGTTCGCCCTATTTTTTTCAGCTTTTAGCCCCAAATTTTATCGCCCAT
>CALEJX010000020.1 GCA_937898375.1 uncultured Ruminococcus sp. | reverse complement strand
TTATCATCAAAGAAGTGGAGCGCTCTGAGCACAGCTCTGTCACTGCACTTTTCACGAACGGCGCAGATGTTTTCAAGAAGCTGTTGCTTTGTTATCTCTCTCAGCACCTTTTTGCCGAAGAAAGCCGCAACAGATTTCATTTCCGCAGGGATAGCCGCATACTCAGGGGTAAGGTCGGCATGGTTTCCCTTTGTGTCAACGATGCACAGTGCGTGACCGCTCTTTGTGAAATCAAAACTTACAGAGTTGATAACAGGGTGCTTCTCGTCAGCAAAGTCGATTGTGATAAATCCGCCCACTGATGAAGCCATTTGGTCCATAAGACCTGACGGCTTGCCAAAATATACATTTTCTGCAAACTGAGCTATCTGAGCTATCTCCACAGCGGAGACTTCGCCGTCATTGTAAAGACCATTGAGGATAGTGCCAATAAGCACTTCATAAGCCGCAGAGGACGAAAGTCCTGAGCCTTTGAGTACGTTTGAAGCAGCATAAGCCTTGAAGCCACCAGCCTTGTGACCATTCTTTTTAAAGCCTGCGGACATACCTCTTATAAGAGCCGCAGAAGTGTTTTTCTGCTCCTCGTAGATAGTGTCGTCATCAACGTTCACAGTGTCCATAGGGAAGCCCTCAGACTTTATTGTAATAACGTTTTCCTCTGTATCAGGAGCGACAGCGGCGATAACGTCAAGTGAAACGCCTGCCGCAAGAACACAGCCGAAGTTGTGGTCGGTGTGGTTGCCGCCTACCTCAGTTCTGCCTGGAGCTGAGAAAAAGGCTGTAGGCTTCTCGCCGAAAAGCTTTTCAAACTCATCTGCAACTCTGTTATATCTTTCTCTCTGAAATGCCGTCATATCGGCAGTGTAGACCTCGTCAAGTGTGTATTTTTTCATTATGTATATCCTCCGAACGTAAAATTAACTATACTTTGTTATTATACAACATTTATGCTCTTTTTTCAAGTGCAATTTTTTTAACAAGTTAGGAGTGAGGGGTGAGGAATTATGGTATCGCCTGTCGGCGATTTGAGGCTGTCGAAAAACGCCCAAATAACGGGCGAACGCTGTT
>CALEJX010000019.1 GCA_937898375.1 uncultured Ruminococcus sp. | reverse complement strand
CGACGTTCTCGTAAACAATGCAGGAATCACTCGTGACGGACTTATGGCTCGTATGAGCGAAGAACAGTACGATATGGTAGTTGCTGTAAACCAGAAGAGCGTGTTCAATATGTCAAAGTTTGTCGGCAACGTTATGATGAGACAGAAGTCAGGCAGGATAATAAACCTTGCTTCCGTTGCAGGACTTTACGGCAACCCTGGACAGATAAACTATTCCGCAACAAAGGCGGCTATCGTTGGCATGACAAAGACAGTTGCAAAGGAGCTTGGCTCAAGAGGTATCACCTGCAACGCCGTTGCCCCAGGATTTATCAAGACACCTATGACAGACAAGCTTACAGACGCACAGAAGCAGGCTATGATAAATCAGATAGCAATGAAGCGTTACGGCGAGGTTGACGAGATAGCAGGCGTTGTATCATTCCTTGCTTCCAAGGATGCAAGCTATGTCACAGGACAGGTAATAGAAATAAGCGGCGGACTTATGATGTAGCCACTCGCCGTGGCGGGCATTTTACGCCGTACATTGCGGTATGATGTAATTTGTGTCCGCTCAGCGAAATAATGTTGACCGAATGATTTTATTTCAGCCAATATTGTAGGGGAGCGGCGCAATTTCTGCTTTGCAGAAATACGACGTCCCATTCTGCAACTTCCCTGCTTTGCAGAAATATGACGTCCCGCCATACAATGTTTGGGCTTTCGGCTAATGACGTCCAAATCCCACAACGCTCTATTAAATGATGTTTAATGGTGTACGTTGCACATTGCATTGTATCAGCGGTTTATCCAAAAATATGTAGGGGCGAACACCGTTCGCCCGTTATCCCCACAAGCCATATGCTCGATATGTGCTGTGGAAATGATATCATTGTTAATAAATAAAGGAGTGTTTAAATGAGACGAGTTGTTATCACAGGTATGGGTACAGTAAACCCTCTTGGCAAGAACGTAGAGGAATTTTGGGAGAATATCAAGGCTAACAAGAACGGTCTTTCTTATGTTGACCAGTTCGATACTGAGAATTTCCCTATAAAAATAGTTGGCGCTGTCAAGGATTTTGACTGCACTGAGTATATAGATAAAAAAGAAGCAAAGAGAATGGACAGATTTACTCAGTTCGCTGTTTGCTCTGCAAAGCAGGCTCTTAAAATGGCTGGCACAGATTTCAAGGACGTTGACCCTTTCAAAGCTGGCGTTATAATCGGCGTTGGTATCGGCGGTCTTAACATGACCGAAAAGGAAGTAACAAAGTTCAATGAAAAGCCTGATAAGGTGTCAGTTTTCTTTATCCCTATGATGATAGGCAATATGGCGGCTGGTACTGTTGCAATGCAGACAGGCTTCAAGGGCGATAATTTCTGTACCACAACAGCTTGTGCATCTGGTACTCACGCTATCGGCGAAGCTTTCAGAAAGATAAAAGACGGCTACCTTGACGTTTGCCTCTGCGGCGGCTCAGAAGCTTGTATCTCTCATTTCGCACTCAGCGGATTTAACAACATGAAAGCTCTCTCAAAGGCAACAGAGCTTGACAAGGCTTCGACTCCGTTCGACCTGAACAGACAGGGCTTTGTCCTCGGCGAGGGCGCAGGCATACTCTGCCTTGAGGAGTATGAACACGCTAAAGCAAGAGGTGCGAATATCATAGCTGAGGTAGCAGGCTACGGCGCAACAGGCGACGCTTATCATATGACAAGCCCTTCACCAACAGGCGAGCCTGCTGCATATGCAATGAAGTATGCTTACGAAGAAGCAGGTCTTAAGCCTGAGCAGGTAAACTATATCAACGCTCACGGCACATCAACAGGTCTTAACGATAAGTATGAAACAACAGCTATCAAGATCGCCCTCGGCGAAGAAGCCGCAAGAAAGACAGTTATAAACTCCACAAAGTCTATGACAGGTCATCTCCTCGGTGCGGCAGGCGGCATGGAAGCTATCGTTACCGCACTTTCCGTACACAACGACTTTGTTCATAAGACAATAAACTACACCACTCCTGACCCTGAGTGCGACCTTGACTACTGCGTTGAGGGCAACAGAGAAATGCCTGTCTATGCGGCACTTTCAAACTCTCTGGGCTTTGGCGGACATAACGCTACTATCTGTATCAAGAAGTGCGACTAATAAGGAGAAACTGATATGAGCGAAAAGATTTACGGTCAGTTTGACCTTGAAACAATAGAAAAGCTTGCCGATATCGTGAAGAACAAAGACCTCGGCGAGATAACAATAGCTGACGGCGACAAGGTGATAACAGTAAAGGGCAAAAAATGCCCTCCTCCTGCACCAATGGGTATGCCTATGCCAATGGCTGTAGGCACAGCTTCACCTGCTCCACAGACAGCACCAGAAGCCACCGCAACATCTGCACCTGTAGCAGGCGGCAAGGCAGTGAAAGCCCCTATTGTGGGTACATTCTATGCCGCTCCGTCACCTGACTCAAAGCCTTTTGTAAGCGTTGGCGACAAGATAAAGAAAGGCGACACTATCTTCATTATCGAGTCCATGAAAGTAATGAGCGAAGTGCAGAGCGAATTTGACGGCGTGGTAAGAGAGATATGCGTAAACAGCGGCGACGCTGTTGAGTTCGATCAGACCATAATGATACTTGACTAAACTGATTTGGAGGAAAGACAATGGCAGTTGTTTTGAATAGAGAGCAGATCATGGAAATAATCCCTCACCGTGACCCTTTTCTGCTTATCGACGAGGTAAACGAGCTTGAAGTGGGCAAGCGTGTAAAGGCTACAAAGTATATAAAGGCTGAGGACTTTTGGTTCAAGGGACATTTCCCTAACTATCCTGTTACCCCAGGCGTGCTTATGGTAGAGATGTGTGCGCAGGCAGGCGCAGTGGCACTGCTTTCACTTCCTGAGAACAAAGGCAAGATAGGTCTGTTCGGCGGCATAAACAACTGCAAGTTCCGTCAGCAGGTAGTGCCGGGGGATAAGCTCGATATCGAAGTCGAGATAATCAAAGTCAAAGGTCCTATCGGCGTTGGAAAGGCTCTTGCTTCTGTAAACGGCAAGAAGGCTGTTTCCGCTGAGATAACTTTTGCGATAAAGTAAGATATCTCTTATTCTAGTCATAATTAGTGAGGCATAATATGTTCAAAAAAGTATTGATTGCGAACAGAGGCGAGATCGCTGTCCGCATTATAAGAGCCTGCCGAGAGCTTGGCATACATACTGTTGCGGTATATTCCACCGCCGACAGAAACGCTCTCCACGCTCAGATAGCAGACGAAGCCGTTTGCATAGGTCCTGCACCAAGCAAGGACAGTTATCTTAACGTCAGGGCGATAATCTCCGCCTGTGAGATAACAGGTGCAGACGCTATCCACCCCGGCTTTGGCTTTTTGTCGGAAAATCCGTCTTTTGCGAGAATGTGCGAAAAGTGCAGCATTACTTTCATAGGCCCAAGAGCCGAGTCTATCGAAATGCTGGGCGATAAAGCGCAGGCAAAGGAAACAATGAAAGAAGCAGGCGTGCCTGTTATAATGGGTTCAGACGGAGCTATCTCCAATATCCATGCAGCGCATACCCTTGCAAGAGATCTTGGCTACCCTGTTATGGTAAAGGCTTCAGCAGGCGGCGGAGGACGTGGCATAAGAATTGTCCACTCCGACGACGAGCTTGAAGCGCAGATGACCGCCGCAAAGCAGGAAGCTCTTGCCTGCTTCGGCAATGACGAGATCTATATCGAGAAGTTCATAGAGAACCCTAAACATATCGAGATACAGATTCTTGCGGATAATTACGGCGACGTTATCTATCTTGGCGAGCGTGACTGCTCAATGCAGAGAAGAAATCAGAAAGTCCTCGAAGAAGCCCCGTCACCTGCAAGCTTTATGAATGAAGAGCTTCGTGAGAAAATGGGCAAAGCCGCTTGTACAGCCGCTAAGGTCTGCGGCTATAGAAACGCCGGTACGATAGAGTTTCTCGTGGATAAAAACGGCAACTTCTATTTCATGGAAATGAACACTCGTATACAGGTGGAGCACCCTATTACAGAAGCCGTCACAGGCGTTGACCTTGTAAAGCAACAGCTCCTTATCGCATCAGGACATAGATTGTCTATAAAGCAAGAGGATATAAAGCTGACAGGTCATGCAATAGAGTGCCGTATAAATGCGGAAAATCCGCTCCTTGATTTCAGACCGTCACCGGGCAAGATAAAATCGCTTTTTATCCCTGGAGGACCTGGAATAAGAGTAGATACCGCAGTTTATCAGGGCTATGAGATACCGCCTTATTACGATTCAATGATAGGCAAGCTCATTGCTTATGGTAAGAACAGAGAAGAAGCTATCGCAAAAATGACATGGGCGCTGTCTGAGTTTATCGTAGACGGCGTTGCAACAAATGTTGATTTTCAGCTTAAGCTTATAAGACGCCCTGAGTTTTTAGAGGGCAATTACGATAACGGTTTTCTTAACCGTACCGACATTTTGGCAGACGAGAGGAGTAAGGAATAATGCTTGAAGATCTGTTTTCTGTCGTTAAAGTAAGATTTAACGGCGATAAGGCGGACGATGACAAGAAAAAGACCGATATCCCAAAGGGTCTGCTTTTCAAGTGTCCAAGGTGCAGAAACGTCACTTTCATGGAGGAGTTTCAGGCAAACGGAAAGGTTTGTCCCCATTGTAACTACCATTCAAGACTTACCGCAAGAGAGCGTCTTGATATCACTATAGATAAGGGCAGCTTTGAGGAATTTGATAAGGATATGATATCAAAGAACCCTATAGATTTCCCTGACTATGAAGCAAAACAGCAGGCTTTGAGAGAAAAGACAGGTCTTAAAGACGCTGTACTCACAGGAAAGGCTTCCATAAGAGGAGAGAAGATAGTTATAATCGTTATGGACTCTAACTATATGATGGCTTCCATGGGCAGTGTTGTGGGCGAAAAGATAACACGAGCTATCGAATACGCCACCGCAAATAAGCTCCCTGTTATCGCATTCACAGCTTCAGGCGGAGCAAGAATGCAGGAGGGTATAGTTTCCCTTATGCAAATGGCGAAAACAAGCGGCGCAGTGGCTAGGCATAATCAGGCAGGTCTGCTTTATATCGCAGTTATGACCGACCCTACCACAGGCGGCGTTACAGCTTCCT
The DNA here is from genome assembly GCA_937898375.1 of uncultured Ruminococcus sp. Taxonomy (GTDB): domain Bacteria; phylum Bacillota; class Clostridia; order Oscillospirales; family Ruminococcaceae; genus Hominimerdicola. The sequence continues at coordinate 210 of CALEJX010000019.1, read as the reverse complement.
TTGCGTCCCTTGGCGACATCATAATCGCCGAGCCAAAGGTGCTTATCGGCTTTGCAGGCAGACGTGTTATAGAGGGTACTATCAAGCAGAAGCTCCCTGACGATTTCCAGTCTGCCGAGTTCATGCTTGAAAACGGCTTTGTTGATATGATAGTCGAGCGAAAGAAAATGAGAAGAGTTCTCGCCCATATCCTCAGACTTCATAAGCCTG
>CALEJX010000018.1 GCA_937898375.1 uncultured Ruminococcus sp. | reverse complement strand
GACGAAAAGGACACCTGCGATTTCTACACCAACGAAACTATCAAGGGTTGGTATAAGGACTATATCAAGACATTGCTAAATCATACCAACTACTACACAGGGGAAAAGCTTATGGATTCGGAAGCTGTTTTCTCTTGGGAGCTTTCAAACGAGCCGAGATGTACTGTTGATGAGTTCTGCAAGGACGATATCCTCTACAACTGGGCAAAAGAAATGTCAGCATATGTAAAGTCTATCGATCCTTATCACATGGTATCTGTTGGCGACGAGGGCTTCTATAACCTTGGCTATCAGGAAGCTGCAAAGCAAAATCTCCCGTCTGCCGCATATTCGGGCTACTATGGCGTTGATTTCAATAAGCTTATGACTATCGACACTGTAGACTTTGGTACGCCACATATGTATGTTGACCAGTGGGGCTTTGACCTTGGCGATGATGACCTCGAGTGGATAAAGCGCCATGCGCAGACAACGGCTTCTGCTGATAAGCCTGTTATCTTCGAGGAGTTCGGTCTTACAGACAAAACAAAGCGTGACGCCGCTTATTCCGATTGGCTGGATATCGTAACAGGGGACTACTATGAGGGCGTCGAATATCAGGGCTTCAACTACTGGATGATAGCTTCTTATCTTGACGACGGCACTCTTTATCAGGACTATGATGGCTACACAGTTTACGGTCCTGAGGGCGTTGATAAGACGGACAGCACAAGAACTCTTATGATGAACGCTGCCGCAAAAATGGAAAAGAAGAATATTGTAAACACTACTGACAAGTCTACATACAGTTTTGACAGAAGCAAGTCAGGCGACGTTGTGGTGAATGTTTTCATGAAAGAGGGCAGTGTCAGCGGTGTTGAGGTCGGCGGAAAGAAACTCTCGTCAGGCGATTACACCATAAGCGGCAACACTGTTACGATCAAGGCTTCTTATCTTAAAAAGCAGGAGCTTGCAAAGTATTCCTGTAGAATACTCACAACAGGCGGCAATCAGCCTAAGTTCAATCTGACAGTGAGCGACAGCTCTATCCCTAAGCCTGTTATCTCACCTGAGATAATCTCTGTTGACGTAAACCCTAAGAAGTGCAGTGATGTTGATATCACTATGGACCGCAAGACAAGCGAGTTCAGGGGCATTATTTGTGACGGAAAGACACTCACCGATGGCGCAGATTACACAGTTTCGGGCGATATTGTAACGCTTAAGAGCGCATATCTAAAGACACTTTCAGCAGGCATTGTCACACTTACTTTCGATTTCTACGAGGGCGAGGACAGGGAGCTTACAATAAATGTTTCCGACACTACAGGCCTTGACGAGCTTGACACATTCGAGAACTATTCTGATGATAAGGCGCTTTGGTCAGCTTATTCAAGAAACACAGGCGGAAATGAAGTTTCCCTTTCTCTTGTAACAAAGAACGGCTCAAAGGCACTTGCTTTCGGATATGATATCGGCTCGCCGAACGGCTATTGCGGAGTAAATCACCCTATGGCAGTGAGAAACGCTTCCCAATTTGCAGGCGTTGAGCTTTGGGTAGAGGGCGACGGAACAGGCAACAGCCTTACAGTTCAGCTGAGAGACGCAAATGATAATTACTTTGAATCGCAGATAGCACTTGATTTCACAGGCGGAAAGGCAGTAAGAATTCCATTCGCTGACTTTAAAGCGCCAAGCTGGCAGTCGGGCGGAGCTCTTGATACATCAAAACTCAATCAGTTCTCATTCTATATGGGCGGCGACTCTGTGGCAACAGGCACAGTTTATATTGACGATGTTGTTTTCTATGAGGACGGACAGACCGAGAAGCCACATCTTTCCACAAAGTCAGGCACATTTGACGCTGACGCTCCAAGTGGTGTGAGGACAGACCTTGTGCTTTATGGAAAGAGCGTTGAGTCTATCACATCAAACGGCAAGAAGCTTTCAGGCGGTTCTGATTATTCCACAAACGGAAGCCAGATAATGCTCAACGAAAGCTGGCTAAAAACTCTTGCAAACGGCAACTACACACTTACATACACATTCTCAGACGGCAGCACAGATACATTTGCGCTCACTGTCAAGAACGTGAAGTCATCACACACTCACAGCTACACCGCAAAGGTAACAAAGGAAGCTACTTGTACTGCTGAGGGCGAGAGAACTTACACTTGCTCATGCGGAGACACTTATACGGAAGTTATCCCTGCGACAGGTCACAGCGAAAGCGCATGGATAATCGACAAGGCGGCTGCTGCAACAGAAAACGGTTCAAAGCACACTGAGTGTACAACTTGCGGTAAGGTGATAAAGACAGAAGTTATCCCTGCCACAGGCGAGGTGAGCGACAGAAAGGAAACTGTTATCTTCACAGGCTCGGCGAAAACATCAGGCTGGGGTCAGGCTATAACGCTGTCCACGACCAAAGAGGGCGGAAACTTTGACAGCTCCGTTATCGAAAAGGACGGCTATTTTGAAGTTCAGTTCAAGGGCGGCGCAGACAAGGCGGAAGTCATTCTTCAGAGCTGGTCAGGCGGCACAGGCTGGGCAAGAGTTTCTCCAACTGAGGCAACAGAAAAGGACGGCGTTGTATACGCAAAGTACAGCTATGATGATGTTGCGGCGGCGTTCGGCACAACAGATTTCTCTAAGATAGACCGCTTCCATGTTGGTGCGGCTAACGGAGATATCGAAGTTCTCAGCGTTAAGTATATCGTCGAGAAGTCAACAGAACCTGTTGAACCTGTTGATCCGGTTGACCCAGTTGATCCCGACAAGCCGGAGCAGGATCCATATGTATCTATCTTCTGGGGCGCAAAGTCATGCGGTTCATGGGGTCAGGCAGTTTCAGTTATGACTTCAAGAAATTACGGCAGTTTTGATGTTTCAAACCTCTCTGCAAATGGCTATTTCTATGTGGAGTATTCGGGCGCAGAGAACGAGTTTGAGCTTATCCTCCAGAGCTGGTCAGGAGGAGCAAGCTGGGCAAGAGTTCAGCCTAGCGAAACAGGCAGAGCTAACGGTCATTACTTTGCGAAGTTCACCTATGCAGATTGCGTAAAGGCGCTTGGCACAGGTCTTGACAAGCTCGACCAGCTCCATGCAGCGGCAAAAAACGGCGATATCACAGTTTATTCTATTTGCTACTGCACACCTGCTAAATAAATTTCTTTAGTTATACAACTGCATTT
>CALEJX010000017.1 GCA_937898375.1 uncultured Ruminococcus sp. | reverse complement strand
ATTTCAAGATATATTGGTATGGCTTTTTAATAACCATCGGTATTCTTCTTGCGATGATATACGGCTTCAAAAGAATGAAGACCGTGGGTATCGACCCTGACAGAGCAACAGATTCCGTTATCGGCGGACTTATCGGAGCTATCTTTGGCGCAAGATTTTATTATATCATCTTTAATACAGAGGGCATGAAATTCTCAGAGTTTTTCAATATCCGTGACGGTGGTCTTGCTATCTATGGCGGAATTATCGGTGCGATACTTGTGGGCGGAATAATCGCTAAAATAAGAAAGCTTAATCTTACTGCGCTTCTCGATGTGGTCGCACCATGTTTTCTTATCGGTCAGTGTATTGGGCGTTGGGGCAACTTCTTCAATCAGGAAGCTTTCGGTGCGAACACAAAGCTTCCTTGGGGCATGATAAGCAACACCACAATGGAGTATATCTCAAACCATTATGACGAGCTTGGCGGCAAGGTGTCGGCTCTTGAACCTATCCACCCTTGTTTCCTCTATGAGTCTATCTGGTGCCTGATTGGATTTATTATCCTGCATTTCTATCTTAAGCACCGCAAGTTTGACGGAGAAGTATTTCTTATGTACACAGGCTGGTACGGACTTGGAAGATTTTTTATCGAGGGTCTGAGAACAGATTCTCTATATCTTGGAAACATAAGAGTATCACAGCTTGTTGCAGGCACTTGTGTTCTTGCTTCACTTGTACTTATAATCGTGTTCAGAGGTATCACAAAGAGAAACAGTGATTACAAGCTGTTCGTTGATACAGAGCTTTCAAAGGCTCAGCTTGAGCAGTATAACAGCTACAATGACGTTCAGAAAGAGAAGAAAGAGCTTAAGCACAAAATAAAGGAAGCCAAGGATAAGGGCGAAAGCTTTATCGAGCTTCAGAAAGAATATGACGAAAAGTTCGGCAAGCAGGCGCAGAAAGACAAGCTTAAAGAAGCTGAGGAAAAGGACAAGGAGTCTCATACCAAAGCCGAAGAGGAGTATAAGTCCATACTTGACGAGGACTCTGAGGACGCTGACAGCGAAGTAAAAGACAATGATGAAAAGGATACGGAGGAAGAATAAATGGGACAGATAATTGACGGAAAGGCAGTATCAGCCAAGGTCAAGGAAGAAATAAGACTTGAAACAGAAAAGCTCAAAGAGCAGGGCGTAGAGATAGGTCTTGCAGTGGTAATCGTTGGCGACGACCATGCTTCACAGGTGTATGTAAGGAACAAGGAAAAGGCTTGCGAGACTGTAGGCTTCAATTCATTCAAGTATGCTCTCCATGCGGAAACAACAGAGGAAGAACTTCTCGACCTTGTTAAAAAGCTCAATGAGGACGACAGAGTTGACGGAATACTCGTTCAGCTCCCTCTGCCTAAGCACCTTGACGATAAGGTGATAATAAATAACATTAGACCTGACAAGGACGTTGACGCTTTCCACCCTGTAAACGTAGGCAAGATAATGATAGGCGACTACAGCTTCCTGCCATGCACACCTGCCGGCGTTATGGAGCTTATCAAGTCAACAGGCACAGATATTGCAGGTAAGGAGTGCGTAGTAGTTGGCAGAAGCAATATCGTTGGCAAGCCGCAGGCTATGCTGCTTTTGCACAATAACGGCACTGTTACTATCTGCCATTCAAAGACAAAAAATCTTAAGGAAGTTTGCTCAAGAGCCGATATCCTTGTTGCGGCAGTTGGAAGACCAAAGATGATAACTGCTGATTATATCAAAGAGGGCGCAGTTGTTATCGACGTTGGCATGGACCGTGACGAAAACGGCAAGCTTTGCGGCGACGTTGATTTTGAGGATTGCAAGGACAAGGCTTCATTTATCACACCAGTTCCTGGCGGAGTTGGTCCTATGACTATTGCAATGCTCATGAGAAACACACTCACAGCAGGCAAGGCTCATCATGGAATAGAATAGTTGTAAAATTTCTGTTAAGACTATTTACAATTTATCTGAAATAATGTATAATATATGAGTTGCTTACTGCGACATATCCATGCAACAGAATATGGGTCACGCCCGTAAGTGGGAAAGTTACCTGCCATATTCTTTTACATCGGAAATATTTTATCGAAAGAGGTACAAAAAATGCTTAGAAAAGACGAAAAGACAGCTGTTATCGAAGCTAACAGAACTCACGAAACAGACACAGGTTCACCTGAGGTACAGATCGCTATCCTTACAAAGAGAATCAGCGACCTTACAGAACATCTTAAGACACACAAGAAGGACAACCACTCAAGAAGCGGTCTGTTCAAGATGATCGGTAAGAGAAGAAATCTTCTTAACTACCTCAAGAAGAAGGATATCGAAAGATACAGAGCTACTATCGAAAAGCTGGGTATCCGTAAGTAATCATGTAACTGACATCAAGGCAGAGGCATTTATTGCCACTGCCTTTTGGTGTTTATTTGAACTGTTGGTGAAAGGTAACTTAGCATTAAACAGAATGTATGAAGCTCGTATGTCCTGTTTATTGCTAATGCTTTCACCATACAGAAAAATTCTAAATTTCTAAAATGGAGGAAAGACAATGTTTGAGAATTTCAGAACTTTTGAAACGACATATGCAGGCAGACCTGTAGTAGTTGAAACAGGCAAGACCTGCGGACTTGCTAACGGCTCTTGCTGGGTAAGATACGGCGAAACAGTTGTAATGGCTAACGTTACAGCTTCCGCAAAGCCAAGAGAGGGTGTTGACTTTTTCCCTCTTTCAGTTGACTTTGAGGAGAAAATGTATGCAGTAGGCAAGATACCAGGCTCTTTCACAAAGAGAGAGGGCAAGGCTTCTGACAAGGCTATCCTTGCATCAAGATGCGTAGACAGACCTATCAGACCTCTTTTCCCTAAGGATATGAGAAATGACGTTTCAGTTGTTATGACAGTTCTTTCTGTTGACCCTGACAACTCACCTGAGATAACAGGTATGATAGCTACATCTATCGCACTTTCTATCTCTGATATCCCTTGGAATGGTCCTGTTGCTTCTATCAACGTAGGTTACGTTGACGGTGAACTCGTTCTTAATCCAACTCTTGAGCAGAGAGCTAAGAACAGGCTTAACCTGACTGTTGCAGGCTCTGCTGAAAAGATCGTTATGATCGAGGCAGGCGCAGATCAGATCCCTGAGGAGCTTATGCTCAAGGC
>CALEJX010000016.1 GCA_937898375.1 uncultured Ruminococcus sp. | reverse complement strand
ATCATTTGTTTGCACAAAGTGAATGTGTCGAATTTGTGCAGGGTGACTAGGACGAAAATGGGCTGTAGGAATGTGGTGTGTTGGGTGATGTGGGTGATAGAGGTGGGGGGGAGGTGCGAAAATATGGTCGGTTTATATAGTTTGTTTACATATGAAATATTGAAATCATCACGGATATGTGATATAATATATAACGTATGATATTTTATATGGGTCTTGCCCGTATACTAAAAAAATTCCGAAAGGACTTGATCTAATGCTGTCAGATATCGAAATCGCTAAGCAGGCGAAAATGCTCAAAATTGGGGAGGTCGCTGCTAAGCTTGGCATCTCAGAAGATGACTATGAACCTTATGGTCACTACAAGGCTAAGCTTTCTGAGGAGCTTTATGCTAAAACTAAAAATGATCCCGACGGTAAACTTATTCTCGTTACCGCTATAAACCCTACTCCGGCTGGTGAGGGAAAGACCACAATTTCCGTTGGTCTGGCTGAGTCTATGAACAAGATAGGCAAGAAAGCTATGCTCGCTTTGAGAGAGCCTTCCCTTGGTCCTGTTTTTGGTATCAAGGGCGGTGCGGCAGGCGGCGGATACGCTCAGGTCGTTCCTATGGAGGATATCAACCTGCACTTCACGGGGGATATGCACGCTATAACTGCGGCTAACAACCTGCTCTGCGCTCTTATAGACAACCATATGCAGCAGGGAAATGAGCTTCACATTGACCAGAGAAGAATACTTTTCAAGCGCTGTCTTGACATGAACGACAGAGCGCTGAGAGATATCGTTATCGGTCTTGGCTCAAAGGTGAACGGTATTCCTAGAGAGGATTCGTTCCAGATCACTGTAGCTTCTGAGATAATGGCTATTCTTTGCCTTGCTTCCGACCTTGCTGACCTTAAAGCTAGAATTGAGAAAATCCTCGTTGCTTACACAACTGACGGAAAGCCTGTTTATGCTAAGGATATAGGCGGCTGTGGTGCTATGACTGCGCTTCTCAAGGACGCTATCAAGCCTAACCTTGTTCAGACACTTGAAAACAACCCTGCGCTTATCCACGGCGGTCCTTTTGCTAACATTGCTCACGGCTGTAACTCAGTAAGAGCCACAAAGCTTGCTTTGAAGCTTGCTGACTACACTATCACTGAGGCAGGCTTCGGCTCTGACCTTGGCGCTGAAAAGTTCTTTGACATCAAGTGCAGATTTGCAGGACTTAAGCCAAACTGCGTTGTTCTGGTAGCTACTGTAAGAGCGCTGAAATACAACGGCGGCGTTCCGAAAACTGAGCTTACTAACGAAAATGTTGAGGCTCTGGAAAAGGGTATCGTAAACCTGAAAACTCATATTGAGAATATGCACAAGTTCGGCGTGCCTGTGGTTGTGGCTATCAACAGATTCCATACTGATACAGACGCTGAGCTAGCTGTTATAGAGAGAGTTTGCGGCGAAATGGGCGTTGAGTTCTCACTGGCTGAGATTTTTGCAAAAGGCTCTGAGGGCGGTATTGACCTTGCGGAAAAGGTATGCAAGACTATCGAGACAAAGCCGTCTT
>CALEJX010000015.1 GCA_937898375.1 uncultured Ruminococcus sp. | reverse complement strand
TTTGGCTGGATGATATCGACAAATAATGCAAAGTAAAAATAAAGTAACAAAAAAGTAACAAAATCTTTATAACTGTTTGGTTTTATAGAATTGGCTGTTCAGATATAATTATAAGTAAGGCACGGAAAACTTTTCAAAACAGTATCATTACGGAGGATTTATTATGAAATACACAGAGAAAGAGGTTTTGCAGTTCGTTGAAGAAAACGACGTAAAGTTCGTAAAGCTCATGTTCTGCGATATATTCGGCTCACTAAAGACTATCTCTGTTATAGCAGGGGAGCTGCCGAAAATATTCAGAGAGGGACTTGTCTTTGACGCTTCAAAGCTTGGAGGTTTTCTGAATATCACCGCTTCTGACCTGAGACTTTTCCCTGACCCTGATACTCTGGCGCTTCTTCCATGGAGACCACAGCATGGCAGGGTAGTAAGATTTTTCTGCCACCTGAAATATCCTGACGGAACTGCCTTCGAGGGCGACGGCAGGTTTTTCCTCAAAACTGCTATCGCATATGCAAAGGGCAAAGGATATAACTTTCAGATAGGCACTTCATGTGAGTTTTACTGCTTTGAAAAGGACGATACTGATATGCCTACAAAGCGTCCTCACGACTATGCAGGCTACTGCGATGCTGCACCTGTTGACAGGGGAGAAAATCTCAGACGTGATATCTGCCTGACCCTTGAGCAAATGGATATTTTCCCTGAAAGCTCAAGGCACGAAACGGGTCCAGGCCAGAACGAGATAGATTTTCAGTATTCAAACGCACTGAAAGCCGCAGACAATCTTGTGACGTTCAAGAACGTTGTAAAATCAGTGGCTGACAGAAATGGGCTTTATGCAACGTTTATGCCAAAGCCTATCGTTGATAACTGCGGCTCGGGTCTGCATATAATGCTTATGTGCATGAAAGGCACGGAAAATATTTTCCGTCCACAGCTTAGAGGACTTTCCAAAGAAGCTGAGCGCATGATAGCAGGAATACTGAAAAACGTGGGAGACATGACGCTGTTTCTTAACACAACCACAAATTCATACAAGCGCTTCGGCAGCCTGCTTGCGCCTAAGTATATATCATGGTCACATGAGAATTATGCACAGCTGCTTCGTGCGCCCCTTGCTGATACAGACGAGAACGGCATAATTCTTCGCTCGGCTGACAACACTTGCAATCCGTATTTTGCTATGGGTCTGCTTATTTACGCCTGCATAGACGGCGTTATAAATAAGGAGGAGCCTCCAAGCCCATTCAACAGCAACATTGGTACGGCTGATGAAAGCGAACTTGCAAAGCTTGAAACACTGCCGCAATCACTTGAAGAAGCCGTTGAGCGTGCGGAAAAGAGCGAGTTCCTTGCTGAAAGGCTACCAGAACATATGCTGGAGCGTTTTATCGCAATGGAAAAGGAGCTTCTTATAGAGTATGAAAGAGCCGCCGACAAGGAGCAGTTCGAAACGGCTAGATATTTTTATCATCTGTAATGTCAGAAAAAGTTATCGTAAGGAGGTGGGAAAATGGACAGGATACTTGTGGCTTCAAGCAATGATAAGGCTACAGCCATGCTCGT
>CALEJX010000014.1 GCA_937898375.1 uncultured Ruminococcus sp. | reverse complement strand
AATGCTATCAAATATCATGTTATAGATCCCCTTTTGTACAAAAGTATGAGGGGCATTTCCCCTCTGTCGACTTTTATATTATATCCCATTGATGACCCATTGTCAACCGACAGACAGGCTAATTAAGAGACTTTTAAGCATTTGAAAAGTGAAATAAGAATATTTTAAGATTTTTATGCAGGACAACTTCTGGTCGTTTGTTGGTTTTAACACACTATTTTGAACAAATGTCGATCGTAAGGGACGGCGTTCTCGGCGTCCCGTTTCGGAAAATTACAAGGGTTGAATTGTTACGAGTTTGTATGGGTGAACGAAACGGGCGAACGCTGTTCGCCCCTACAGTTGTTTGTGGGGTTATCGGGGGTTGCATGATAAACTATAATGCGAATCATCGAGGGAATGGGCTGTCGAGAACGCCAGCACCTACATTTAATATCAGAAAATAATATTAGGAAAAACGATTTAATATCAAATATTAACAAAATGTTAAATCAACAATTATCCTATTGACAAAAGTGGGAAGTGTGAGTATAATAAAATCAATATGATAAAGGCGTTGACAGGAACAAAAGCAAAGTCCTGACATTTCAGAGAGCCGTCGGTGGGTGCAAGACGGTATGCGGAATTTGTGATAACTCGTCCCCGAGCCTGAACGGTGAAATCTTATTAGCCGCTCACGGGTTCTCCCGTTACAGAGATACGCATTGATAGATGCGGCTGAGATATGCGGTGTGAGCCGTATATGAATGAGAGTGGTAACACGGCAAAGCTCGTCTCTCCTTATTGGTAGGAGCGGCGATTTTTTTATGCCCTTTTCCACATCACTATCGAATATAAACTGACGTTATAATTTATAAGGAGGAACTGACATGAAAAACGTAGAAAAGTATGAGAGAGGCTACTATATGCCGCCTGTAAAGTGCATGAAATGGGCTGAAAAAGAGTATGTTGACCACGCTCCTGCATGGTGTTCTGTTGACCTGAGAGACGGAAATCAGGCTCTTATCATTCCTATGAGCCTTGAAGAAAAGCTGGAATTTTTCACAAAGCTCGTTGAGATAGGCTTCAAAGAGATAGAGATAGGCTTCCCAGCCGCTTCTGAAACAGAATACGAGTTCTGCCGCACACTTATCGAGAAGAACATGATACCTGACGACGTTACAATTCAGGTGCTTACACAGTCAAGAGAGCATATCATAAAGAAAACATTTGAAGCTATCGACGGCGCAAAGAACGCTGTTGTTCACCTTTATAACTCAACATCTGTTGCACAGAGAGAGCAGGTTTTCCGCAAGTCTAAGGAAGAGATAATCAAGATAGCTACAGACGGCGCAAAGCTTTGCAACGAGTATAAAAAGCACGCAAAGGGCAATATCGTGTTCGAGTATTCTCCTGAGAGCTTCACAGGCACAGAACCTGAGTTTGCAAGAGATATTTGCAACGCTGTTATCGACATCTGGCAGCCTACACCTGAGAACAAGGTCATCATCAACCTCCCTGTTACAGTTGAAATGTCGATGCCTCATGTTTATGCTCAGCAGGTAGAGTATATGTGCGACACTCTCCATAACAGAGAGAACGTTATAGTTTCACTTCATCCACATAACGACAGAGGCTGTGCAGTTGCTGACTGCGAAATGGGTCTGCTTGCCGGCGCTGACAGAATAGAGGGTACTTGCTTCGGCAATGGCGAAAGAACAGGTAATGCCGATATCGTTACTATCGCACTGAATATGTATACCCACGGCGTTGACCCTAAGCTGGACTTTTCAGATATGCCTGCACTGGTAGAGCTTTATGAGAGAGTAACAAGAATGAAAGTTTATGACAGAAGCCCATACTCAGGCTCGTTGGTATTCGCTGCATTCTCAGGCTCACATCAGGACGCTATCGCAAAGGGCATGAACTGGAGAAAAGAGAAGAAGTGCGACAAGTGGACCGTTCCTTATCTTCCTATCGACCCACATGATGTTGGAAGAGAGTATGACGGCGACGTTATCAGAATAAACTCACAGTCAGGCAAGGGCGGAATAGGCTTTATCCTCCAGAACCAGTTCGGCTATGATCTTCCAAAGAAGATGAGAGAGGACTTCGGCTACAAGGTAAAGGCTGTTTCAGACCACAAGCACAAAGAGCTTATGCCTGATGAAGTTTACAAGATATTCAAGGACGAGTATCTCAACAAGTGTACACCTGTTGACATTCCTGAGGCACACTATGTTCAGAAGCAGAATGGCACTATCTGCGCCGCTATCACAGCTTCCGTAAACGGCGTAACAGACGATTACACAGCAGAGGGCAACGGCCGTCTTGACGCAGTGGCAAACGCTATCAAGCAGGCTTTGAACGTTGATTTTACAGTTGAAACATACACAGAGCACGCTCTTGAAAGAAGGTCAACATCTGAGGCTGTTTCATATGTTGGAATTTCCTGCGGCGATAAGATGTATTGGGGCGTTGGCAGACATTCCGATATCATCGTATCTTCTATCAAGGGACTTGTTTCAGCTATCAACAATGCTTTTGCGGATAAGAAGTGATAAATAAAATCGTTGTTAAAATGCGGGCGACCCAAGGTCGCCCCTACATGATTTGATTTTTTGCAATAT
>CALEJX010000013.1 GCA_937898375.1 uncultured Ruminococcus sp. | reverse complement strand
GTGTAGGGGCGAACAGTGTTCGCCCGTCTTTTGGCGTATTTCTGTGTCTGAGGGGTACAAAAGAAAGGGTAACGAAAACTATGTATAAGATAATGATAATCGAGGACGACAGCGGCTTGTCGGCGGCAATAAAGCAACAGCTTGAAGTGTGGGGATATGAAGCGGTGTGCGCAAAGAATTTTCAGCGTGTGACGGAGGAGTTTATACAGTGCGACCCCCATTTGGTGCTGGTGGATATAATGCTGCCGTTTTTTAATGGCTATCATTGGTGCAGTGAGATAAGAAAGATATCAAATGTGCCTGTTATTTTTATCTCGTCGGCTTCTGACAACATGAATATCGTTATGGCAATGAACATGGGCGGAGATGACTTTATTCCAAAGCCTATCGACCTTGGGGTAATGACGGCGAAAATAGGCGCTGTGCTTAGGCGTGCTTATGATATGTCGGGGAAGATACCTGTGCTGGAGCATAAGGGTGCGGTGCTTAACCTTAATGATATGTCACTTTCTTACAACGGCGAAAGCTTACAGCTAACAAAGAATGATTTCAAGATATTGCAGACCCTTATGGAAAACAAGGGCAAGGTCGTGAGCCGTGAAACGCTTATGACAAAGCTTTGGCAGATAGATTGCTATGTGGAGGAAAATACGCTGACGGTGAATGTCACAAGGCTCAGAAAAAAGCTTGAAAGCATTGGGCTTGCAGGCTTTATCACAACAAAGGTCGGCGTGGGATATATTTTGGAGCAGTGATAAAAATGGCAGGTAGGAAAGATAATATGAAGAAAATGTCCGCAGGGGCGGTGAAGGATTTTCTCAGAGAATATCTAAGCTTTTGGATAATGATAATAGTTTTCACGGCGGTGTTCGGGGTGGTTTTCTATCTTTATGATATGAAGATAGAAGCAGTGGTTTATGCTTTCGGCATATGCGCCGCAATAGGTTTGACAGCGTTGGTGATAAGCTTTGTGAGGTTTGTGATGAAGCGCAGGAAGCTTATGCAGATATATGATAATATCGCTATCACAGACGAGGATTTTCCTGATACGAGAAGCCCTGCCGAGAGGGAATATATCATGATGATAGAAAAGCTCAGGGAGATAAACCGAGAGAACAGCACTGTCTAT
>CALEJX010000012.1 GCA_937898375.1 uncultured Ruminococcus sp. | reverse complement strand
AAAAAACAAAGCCTATGTCATATCTGCGGTATGTGGTGAGCTGTTTTTTGTTAAAAGCGGCAATATCCTTGCCGTCAACAAGGATTTTGCCCTCGTCGCAGGTATCCATGCCCCCAAGCATATTAAGTATAGTGGTCTTTCCTGCGCCGCTTGCGCCAACGATAACGGCGAACTCGCCTTTTTCTATCTCAAATGAAACGCCGTCTGCGGCATTTATGGTTATCTCGCCCATTTTGTATCGCTTATACACGTTCTCAAATTTTACAAAGCTCAAAGTCTGCACCCCCATGAGTATATTATCTTTAGGCTATTGTATCATAATAATATGAATAATTCAAGGGCTTTTACCACTTGAAAAGCTGACAATGATATGTTATAATTGTACATGAAATAGGCGTGAGCCTGCATATCATGTGACAAGGAGAGATATAAATGGAATTTCAGAAGCTTATAGAAAGCAGACGCAGCATAAGAAAATATGACGGCAGTAAAAAGGTAACAAAAGAGCAGATAGAAACGGTCATAGCTGCCGCAACAGAAGCACCCTCATGGAAGAACTCCGAGACAGCAAGGTACTACTGCGTTCTCAGCGACGAGATGACAAAGAAAGTAAGAGAAGAGTGCCTGCCAGAGTTCAACAGGGAGAGATCAGAAAATGCGGCGCTTGTTGTGACAACGTTCGTACACACAAGAGCAGGCTTTGACAGAGAGGGCAACCCTGATAACGAAGTGGGCAACGGCTGGGGCTTTTATGACCTTGGTCTGCACAATGAGATATTTCTTCTCAAAGCGGCAGAGCTTGGTTTAGGTTCACTTGTAATGGGTATCAGAGACGGCGCAAAGCTTCGTGAGGTGCTTGACATACCTGAGAGCGAGACTGTTGTGTCTGTTATAGCTGTGGGCTATCCTGCGGAAGCTCCTGCAAGACCTAAGAGAAAAGCTGTCGAGAATATTACAAAGTTCTTTTAAATACAAAAAAACGGTGAACAGACAGAGTGTTCACCGTTTTTTATGTATCAGTTTTGTTTTCTCACCACAGCATATTCATCATCAAGTCTGTAGTAAGGGCAGCTGTATTCGCTGTCGCTCATTGATCTGTATACCTCGTCCTCGTCAAGATTTACCATACAGCTATAGCACTCATAATCCTCGTCGAAAACGTAATTTACGCAGCTTTCACAACGGCTGACTATTTTCTTTGTCTTTGCCATAACAGCCTCCTATTTAAGCACCTTTTTAAGTATACCATTTATAAGTACGAGAGCGTCTTTCATTTTCTTCATATCGCTGTCAGATATCACAGAAAACTTTCCCATAATATCATCGAGTATCTCGTTTTTCATTTTTTCCATGAAGCGCATAGCCTCGTCAGTGAGCCTGATGTTGATAACTCTGCGGTTGTCAGGATTTTGCATTCTTATAACAAAGCCCTTGTCAACGAGCTGTGCCACAGCTCTTGTTGCCTGCTCGTTAGATGTGTTTATCTTGCTTGCAAGCTGAGACATAGTGAGCGTGCCCTCGATACAGAGAGACAGCATTATTATCTGCTGAGTTCTTGTTATGTCATATTTCTTTTTATCGAACGTATCGAATACCAATTTTCTGCTGAGAGGGTATATCTCATACATTGACATGATACATTCACGGCGTACAGGGTCTATCATTTTTACTTCCTCCACATAAAGCGCATTCCAGCGCAGTTCCGTTTATTTTTCCACACACAGTAATTATATCATATGTTTTTCATTTGTCAATAGCAGAATTATATCAATATTTGATTTTGTTAAGTTATTCTTTTAGAAGTTTTGTTGACGGATATATAATAGGTATAAGTGACAAGTTTTAGAATTTTACCAATTTACAAAAAATTTAGTCAAAAATTCGGAAATTATAGCTGCCAGCTTAACACAAGGCGGTAAAAATGTGGTATAATAATTAAGGAAGTAAAAATAGATTATGGAGGTTTGAAGTATATGTTGTGTACTGAGTGTAAAAAAGAACATGAAAACGGAATTTCTGACGAAACGCATGAAAACGCACAGCCTGCTGAGAGAGCGTGCAGTGACGTACATACCACGCTTAAAGCTAAGCGTTCAGCCACTTTGATACTTTTGTCCGGTGCTGCAATTATGCTTATAATGGTGTTCGTGCTGTTCTGGCTCGTTATGCTGCCAAGACTGCCGCAAGACAGCAGCGTGCTTGCAAATAACTGTGCAAATGTATGTCAGACCGCCGAGAGCTATATCGGCATTTAGCTCTTTTTGGATAAGACCGCTCCTGCCCTTGGGTGGGAGCTTTTTTTGTGTGGATTTTACAGGCTTTTTACTGTACTTACATTGACATGATCTGCATTTGGCGGTATAATTATATAATATGATATGAAGCCCCTTTATTAAGATAGGAGAAAAGAATATGAACAACAAGGTCTACGATAACAGAGAGTTATCATGGCTTAAATTTAATGAGAGAGTTCTTGAAGAAGCCCAGGACAGCGCTC
>CALEJX010000011.1 GCA_937898375.1 uncultured Ruminococcus sp. | reverse complement strand
TATCGGCAACGAAAAGGCGCCCACATAAACCGTGGCAAACTCGTGAACCGCCGCTGACGAGTCAACAGCTTCCGAAGCAGGCACAGGCGCAAATCTTGACGATACTCTTACAGCACAGTATACAAAGAAGATACAGGGCGAGAGCCTTGCTATCGACATGACAGTATCAAGCGAATATGACAATTCATCAGCCGTTGTTGAGATAGCAGGCGGCAATATGCACATGAAAATGAACGTTATGGGCATGGATATGGATATCTATGTTATCGACGGCGCAATGTACACACTTGACAGCGAGTCAAAAACGTATTACACTATGGATATGGAAGAATCTATCGACGACTTCAAGAGCGAGGTAGGTTACGGCATTGATGACAGCTACAAGTTCATAAGCTCTGAAACAACAGACGACGGTCTTATCTGCGAAACTTTTGAAAGCACAGACGATCTTGGTATCGAGCTTGAATCAGGCGTAACTCTCGACACCAGCGATCCTGACGATTATTCTTTCACAACAACATTCAAGTATTACTTCAATGCTGACACAAAGGATCTTGTTAAGATAGAAACTATCTCTGACGGCTCAACAACTACTGTTACAGTAAACTCATTCACAACAGAGAACGTGGAGGTCAAGCTCCCTGATGATTTTGACAGCTGGACAGAGCAGACTTTCGATATGAGCACTGACGATATCCTTGATGACGCTGAACTCGATGTTGAGTCAGGCGCAGAATCAGCCGAGTAATTCTTGTCATTTTTTCGGAGGCAAAATACTATGAACAAGAAAATGGTAACTATCATTGCGGCTTTGGCAATGTTTACCGCAATGGCAGGCTGCTCTGACAGCAGCTCTTCAAGCTCTTCAAAGGCTGAAACAACAACTACTACAACAACGGCTGCCGCAGAGTCTACCGCTCCTGCTGAAAGCACAGCAGACGAAAGCACCGCTGACAGCGTTGCCGCAAACGTAGGCACAACAGATTATGATGTTGACGGCGATTTCAGAGCTTTCGAGCAGCTCAAAGACAAGTATAAAGACGGCTACCTTGCAAAGCTCAAAGGTCAGATGTCAACCAGCGGCACTGACTATATGATCTGCGTAAAAGACGGCAAGGCATACGAATCAAGCACGATACAGGGCATGAAGTCATACACTGTTTACCCTGGCGACGGCAAGACATACAGCGTTTCAGAAGCGACAACTACTTACAGTGTTGACGATGCCGCCGAGGACGCTTGGAAGAACTCAGATATCCTTTTCGGCGCAGCTTCTGACTTTGACCACGCTTATGTAGACACGGCTTCAAACGTTGTTCACGAGTATTACAATATCGAAAGCGCTGTTGCAGGCGCAGAGGGTCAGATAGTTTATAGCTTTGACGGCTCAACATATGATCTTCAGCAGATAGTTATAATCCCTGACGGCGTTGACGCACAAAACGGCGTTTACTTCACAGTGGAGTCTATCGACGGCGCAGACGACAGCCTGCTTGCAGTTCCTGACCTTTCTGCTTATACAAAAGAATAATTTTACCGGCTTTTACCGAATTTCAGCGGACAGACCACTGCGGTCTGCCCGCTTTTTTGCGCTTTTGAAAAAGTTTTTGTGCAAAACGACGAAAACAAAGTTAAAATATTTTTAAAATTTGTGAGAAAAATAGTCTTAAAACCCTTGACAAAATCAGCAAAAGGGTATAAACTATACTTAGCACTCGAGAAGAGCGAGTGCTAACACTTAAGCTTGATAAGTGCTAACGAGTAGAACGGGTGGTGAGCAAATGGACGACCGTAAGCTGAAAATACTTTCAGCGGTAGTCAATGAATATATCGTAACAGGCGAGCCTGTAGGCTCTAAGGCGATAATGGCTCACGTCAAAGCGTCCTCAGCGACCATACGAAACGAAATGGCAGAGCTTGAAAAGCAAGGCTATCTCGAACAGCCACACACCTCCGCAGGCAGGATACCAACGTATAAGGGCTACAGGCTCTATGTGGACCAGCTCATGGAGCAGGATCAGCTGACAGCACAAGAAAAGGAAATGCTGGATTCAATGATACCGCAGGAATATGTCACAGAAGAAGATCTTGTGAATAAGGCTTCAATGGCATTGGCGGATCTTACAAAATGTGCGGCAGTGGTTGCGAACGCAACGCCAAAGTTCTCGCTTATCTCAAAGGTAGAAGTAATACCTACAGGAAAGAGAATGTACGTTATTCTTATGATAACGTCCAACGGATCTATTAAAAATAAGGTTTGCCGGTTGGAATTTGACCTTAGTCAGGATCAGCTAGAGTTTTTCGATAACTTTGTAAAGGAAAATCTCAACGGCGTGCCTATCGACAGTCTTTCGGACGCTTATCTTGAAAAGCTCACAGAAGCAATGGGAACGTACATGATGACCCTTTCACCGCTTGTTTCCGAGATAATGAAGATGACAAAGGAAATGAGCAGCGTGACTATCAAAGGTCAGAGCAATCTTCTCACCTGCAAGGACTTCAATCAAAATGAGATAATAAATTTTCTCGATAATCAGAAAGAGCTGAAAGGATTTATCGACGAAACGTTCTCAGGGCTTCACGTTATGTTCTCCCCTGAGCGTGACGGATTTGTTATCCACAACTCTTCTATTATAACGGCTCCGTTCTCAAAGGACGGCAAAACAGCTGGTGCGCTGGGGCTTATAGGACCTATGAGACTTGACTATGCGAAGTTTATCCCATATCTCGAGTACTTCACAGGAAAGATATCAGAAATGATATCCGAGAAGCCGCAAGAGCAAAACAAAGAAGATGACGGCAATGAGTAAAAAGAAAGGCAGGCGGCGTAAATTGAGTAAGGAAACTGAAAAGGACACCGAGCTTGAAAAAGAGGAAAACACCTCTGCTGAAAGCGAAGAAGTAAAAGAAGCGGCGGATACCGCAGAAAATGCCACTGAGGATACAGAGAAAAAAGCGGAGGAGAGCGAAACAGAAAAGCTGAAAAAAGAGCTTGCCGAAGCAAATGACAAGTATCTCAGACTTATGGCTGAGTATGATAACTTCAGAAAGAGAAGTGCAAAGGAAAGACTAGAGCTTACAGACACCGCAAAAGGAAATGTGATAAACGGCTTCCTGCCGGTGTTCGATAACTTTGAAAGAGCATTAGGCACAGAAACTCAGGACGCAGTTTATAAGCAGGGCGTTGAAATGATATTCAATCAGTTCAGCGACGCACTTAAAAAGCTCAACGTTGAGGTCATGGAGCTTGCGGGCAAGGAATTTGACCCAAACGTTGCAACGGCTGTGAGCACGGTAGACGATCCTGATCTAGGCGAGAATATCGTGGCGCAGGTATTGCAAAACGGCTACACCATAGGCGGCAAGGTAATAAGACACGCAATGGTAATAGTAGCAAACCCATAAACAAAGACATCGAGACTTTAGGTCTTGATATAAATTAAGTAAATTTTGAAAGGACTTGATCTTATGAGCAAAATCATCGGTATAGATTTAGGTACAACAAACTCTTGTGTAGCAGTTATGGAGGGCGGCGAAGCCGTTGTAATCCCTAACAGCGAGGGTGCAAGAACAACTCCGTCAGTAGTTGGCGTTTCAAAGAACGGCGACAGACTTATCGGTCAGGTAGCAAAGAGACAGGCTGTCACAAACTATGACAACACTGTAATTTCTATCAAGAGACATATGGGTACTGACTACAAGGCTCACATGGGCGGCAAGGATTACACTCCACAGGAGATTTCAGCTATGATACTCCAGAAACTGAAAGCAGACGCAGAAGCTTATCTTGGCGAAAAGGTAACAGAAGCTGTTATCACAGTTCCTGCTTACTTCACAGACGCACAGAGACAGGCTACTAAGGACGCAGGTCAGATCGCAGGTCTGACAGTAAAGAGAATCATCAACGAGCCAACAGCCGCTGCACTTTCTTATGGTATCGATAAGGAAGAGGATCAGAAGGTCATGGTTTACGACCTCGGCGGCGGTACATTTGATGTATCTATCATCGAAATGGGCGACGGCGTTACAGAAGTTCTTGCTACAGCAGGTAACAACCACCTTGGCGGCGATGACTTCGACCAGAGGATCATCGATTGGATGATCGCAGAGTTCAAGAAGACAGAGGGCGTTGACCTCTCAGGCGATAAAATGGCAATGCAGAGACTTAAGGAAGCTGCTGAGAAGGCTAAGATAGAGCTTTCTTCTACTGCTTCATCAACTATCTCTCTCCCATTCATCACAGCAGACGCTACAGGTCCAAAGCATCTTGAAATGACACTTACACGAGCTAAGTTCAATGAAATGACAGCTGACCTTGTTGAGTCAACAATGGGACCTGTTCGTCAGGCACTTTCAGATTCAGGTCTAAAACCTGATGATCTTAAAAAAGTCCTTATGGTCGGCGGTTCTTCAAGAATCCCAGCCGTTCAGGAAGCTGTTAAGAAGTTCCTTGGCAAAGAGCCATTCAAGGGCATCAACCCTGATGAGTGCGTAGCACTTGGTGCTGCATATCAGGCTGGTGTACTTGCGGGTGACGTTAAAGACGGTCTGCTCCTCCTCGATGTAACTCCACTGTCACTTGGTCTTGAAACAATGGGCGGTATCTGCACAAAGATCATAGAGAGAAACACAACTATACCTACAAAGAAGTCACAGATATTCTCAACTGCCGCTGATAATCAGTCAGCTGTTGATATCAACGTACTTCAGGGTGAGCGTGAGTTCGCAAAGGACAACAAGCAGCTGGGTATGTTCAGACTTGACGGAATCGCTCCTGCTCCAAGAGGCGTTCCACAGATCGAGGTAACATTCGATATCGATGCTAACGGTATCGTACACGTTTCCGCTAAGGATCTTGGCACAGGCAAGGAGCAGAACATCACGATCACTTCTTCAACAAATATGTCTAAGGAAGATATCGATAAGGCTGTTAAGGAAGCTGAAGCATATGCTGCCGAGGACGCTAAGAAGAAAGAGGACGTTGACGCAAGAAACGCAGCAGATCAGCTGTGCTTCCAGGCTGAGAAGTCACTGGGCGAGTTCGGCGACAAGGTAGACGCTGCTGACAAGTCAGCTTGTCAGGCTAAGATAGACGCTCTTAAGGAAGCCCTCAAGGGTACTGATATCGAGGCTATCAAGGCTAAACACAAGGAGCTTGAGGAAACATTCCAGGGCGTTGCAACTAAGGTATATCAGCAGGCTGCACAGGCACAGCAGGCAGCAGGCGGAGCCGCAGGCTTTGACCCTAACAACATGGGCGGAGCAAACGGCGGCAGCAGCAACGGCGGTGCTTCAAACAACGGCGGTGATGACGTTATAGACGCTGAATTTACTGACGCAGAATAAATCATAACGGCTGCCTCTGCTCCGAATTTTCCGAGCAGGGGCTATTGCCGTATTAAAAGGCTGTGTGAAAAACGTGAAAGGACTATACTTACAAAAAGGAGGCAAGCCCATGCCCCAAGACTTTCACGGTTTACAGCTTACAGAGCATGGGCGTGTATATGGCTGAAAAAAGAGATTACTATGAAGTGCTTGGTGTTTCAAAAACTGCCACAGACGATGAATTGAAAAAGGCATTCCGTAAGCTTGCAAAGCAGTATCACCCTGACCTTCACCCTGGCGACAAGGCGTGCGAGGAGAAGTTCAAGGAAGTAAATGAAGCTTATGAGGTGCTTTCAGATAAAGATAAAAGAGCAAGATATGACCAGTTCGGTCATGCAGGCGTAGACCCGAACTACGGCGCAGGCGGTGCAGGCGCAGGAGCAGGTGCAGGCGGCTTCGGCGGATTTGGCGATATGGGCGATATTTTCGATTCCATTTTCGGCGGATTTGGCGGCGGCTTCGGCGGCGGACGTTCCGCTAACCCTAATGCACCAAGACGTGGCGAGGATATCAGAGCCAACGTTGTTCTTGACTTCATGGAAGCCTGCAAGGGCAAGAGCGTTAAGATACGCATAAACAGAGCTGAAAAGTGTCCTGATTGTCACGGCACGGGCGCTGCAGCAGGCTCTTCACCTAAGACCTGTCCTGACTGCCACGGCACAGGTACAGTAAGGATAACACAGAGAACGCCTTTCGGAAACATCGCTCAGACCACAACTTGCAGCCGCTGCGGCGGTAAGGGTCAGATAATCGACAACCCTTGCCATACTTGTAACGGTCAGGGCAGAGTAAAAAGAGTTACTGAAAAGGAGATAAACGTTCCTGCGGGTATCGACGACGGTCAGACCCTTAGAGTAGGCGGCGAGGGCAACTGTGGTATAAACGGCGGACCTAACGGCGACCTGCACATCAACGTTACAGTTCGTCCTGACCCTATTTTCGAGCGTGACGGCTATGATGTATGGACGGAGGTACCGCTTACTTACGCACAGGCTACCCTCGGCGACGAGATAACCGTTCCTACAGTTGACGGCAAGGTAAAATACACAGTGCCGGAGGGTACTCAGACAGGTACAGTGTTCCGCCTGAGAGGCAAGGGCATAAAAAAAGTGAACAGAAACGATCACGGCGACCACTACGTTCGTGTAACAGTTGAAGTTCCACGCAACCTGACTAAAGAGCAGAAAGAAAAGCTCCGTGACTACGAGAAGTCCCTTGGGGAAAAGAACTACGCAAAGCGCAAAACATTCTTTGATAAGCTCAAAGATAAATTCAAATAATAACAAAGGAGAACGGCACAAAGCTGTTCTCCTTTTTGCTTGCAATAAAAAATGCCGCAGGAAAACCCACGGCAATCATCATCTTATCAAGCCATACCAGTGTGCTTTTTGATAGCCGCAAAGGACTCCGCACTGATAACGTGTTCCATACGGCAAGCGTCCTCAACAGCAACTTTCTCGTCAACACCAAGCTTTATGAGCCACTGAGAAAGCAAAGTGTGTCGCTCATACATTCTCTCAGCTATCTCCAGACCCTTGTCTGTCAAACGAATGTAACCGTCCTTGTCAACAGTTATGTAGCCGTTCTCACGGAGATTTTTCATTGCCACACTTACGCTCGGCTTTGAAAACTCAAGCTCATTTACTATATCTATGCTTCTTACCTCGCCTTTGCCCTTGCGCTGGCTGAGAATAAGTATCGTTTCGAGATAATTCTCGGCTGATTCTCTTATCTGCATTATGTTGTCCCTCCCTCGAACAGACCCGTCATCAGGTCATTACACCTATTATATCACGAACGCCGCCGCATTTCAAGTGCAAACACGCTTTTTCGGCGATTTTGATAAACTTTACGTCCGTGAATTGTGTTGATATACAAAGGCACTGCCCACAAAAAGCAGTGCCTTTAAAGCTGTCTGTTATTTACTGTATGCCGCACTCGTCATAGTCTTTCCACTTTTCGGCATACTCCTTATCCTCAAAATATCTGTATACAAAAAGCGCAGTTGACGCAACAACAAGTATCATCGCACCCATTAAAGTCCAGAACGACTTTTTTCTTGAATAGTTTGACATAACAAAACTCCCTTTCTTTCGCAATAGCGCACAAAAACTTGCGGCTATCGCTCATAGCTTTGTTATAATTATACTACACAATGCTCTTTCTGTCAATTATTTTCACAGGATTTTCAGATATATTTTTCCGAGTAAAAGTGCAAAAACTCTTCAAGGCAAAGACCGCCTGCGGCAATGATACTGGCGGCTTCAGCACCCACATACCGATAATGCCACGGCTCAAAATCGATGCCTGTTATCTGCTCTTTAAGTCTAGGATAGCGAAGAATGAAGCCGAAATCAGCGGCATT
>CALEJX010000010.1 GCA_937898375.1 uncultured Ruminococcus sp. | reverse complement strand
AGTGTGCGATGAAGCACATAACTATAAGAACTGCTTTGTTTCTACAAAAATGTCAAATGTGGCAGGCGTACAAACAACAGCAGCACAAAAATCAGAGGATATGCTGATGAAAACTCAGTATCTCAACAACAGATATGGCTGTAACAATATTCTTTTTGCCACAGGAACGCCTATAAGCAATTCCATGGTGGAATTTTACGTTATGCAGCGTTATCTCAGACCAGATCTTCTCGAAAAAGCAGGATTGCAGAACTTTGACGATTGGGCAAGCACATTTGGCGAGGTTGTATCACAGTTGGAGATAAAGCCTGCAGGGAACGGCTTTCAAATGAAAAATCGTTTCAGCAAATTTGTAAACATACCTGAGCTTATGCAAATGTATAAGGAATTCGCTGATATTCAAACAGCGGATATGCTGAAACTTCCTGTGCCAAAGCTTGAAACAGGCAAACCGATAGTAGTGACCTCAAAGCCTGACGAACATCAAAAAGCATACATGAAAGAGCTTGCCACACGTTCTGAAACGATACACAGCGGCGCAGTTGACCCACGGCAGGACAATATGCTGAAAATAACCCATGAAGCACGCTTGCTCGGTCTTGACACTAGATGTATTTTCAAAGACGCTCAGCCTGCACCTGACAGCAAAGTAATGAAACTTATCGATAACCTTGAAAAGAACTATAAAAACACTATGGAAGAAAAAGGCGTGCAGATAGTATTCTGCGATATCGCTATCAACGAAGATGAAACACACTTTTCTGTGTACAAAGCTATAAAGCAGGCGCTTATGGAGCGTGGAATACCAGAAAAAGAGATCTGCTTTGCAGGAGACGCAAAGACAGATAAGGCAAGGGACGAAATGTTCAAAAGCCTGCGCAAAGGGGAAAAACGTTTTATTATCGCAAGCACTTCAAAGCTTGGAACTGGAGCAAACATTCAAGATAGAATATGCGCAATTCATCACCTTGATATTCCATGGAAGCCCTCTGACCTCACTCAGCAGGACGGACGTGGAATACGGCAAGGCAACAGATTTTCACAAGTCGGAATATATCACTATCTTACAGAGGAAACCTTTGACGCATATATGATGGGCATTATAACAAACAAGGCGAAATTCATAAATCAGATCTTGACCTCAAAAAGCCCTGCTAGAGTTTCAGAAGATGTTGACGAAATGGTACTTACATACTCTGAAATGCAGGCTATAGCAAGCGGTAATCCTATGATAAAAGAGAAAATACAGCTTGACAATGATGTTGCAATGCTGAAAACTCTTGAAGCAGAACATAAGAAGTCAATTTACAAAATGCAGGAGTTGGCAGAGAAAACTTTGCCGAAGCAGATAGCACAATACTCTGAACTTCTCGCAAAATCCAAGAGTGATATGTCTAAATATCAGGAACATCAGACGTTGAACAAGGAGTTTGAAATGACAATAAGCGGCGTCAGATACGATAAGAGAGAAAATGCAGGGGAACAAATCGCAGTGGCAATGGCAAAATGTACTGCCACAGGTGAGCCTATAGAGCTTGGAACGTATCGTGGCTTTAAAGTCACAATAGAACGAAATCCGTCAGCAAATACATTTTTTGAGCTTGATAAACCTTGTATCGCTGTTCTCCACGGAGAGCTTACTTATTCATGTGACGTTGCCACAGATAATGGCGTGGGAAATGTCAGAAGAATTGAAAATCTTGCAGGAATACAGATAAATCAGAAGCTGTGTTCTCTTGAAGAACAGCTTGAAAAAGCAAACAAGGATCTTTCAGAAGCTCAGCGAAATATGCTCAAACCATTTGAACATGGACAAGAATTAGCCGAAAAGACAAAACGGCTTGAATATGTCAATGCACAGCTCAGTGGAAATTCTCAAAATGAAGTCAAAACCAGCCCTTCTGAAAGTGCTATGGAATACAGATTTCATAACAACAAATATCAAGCTTTGATCGGCACTAAAGAAAAATCAGAATGGTGTGATGTAGTATCAAAGGGCGGTAGGCTCATCGCTACAGCTGATAAAAAGATATATAATCTGTCTGAAAAAGAAAGCGACCAGTTTCGCAGCTATGTTTTTAACGGTGACAAAACTAACACAGATAGGCTTAATTACTTACTGGAAAGGCTTAAACCAAAAGGACTTAAATTATAACAAATTGAGAGGAGGTGAGGGTATATGATAGACAGAAGATACGAATCAGGCAAAAGCTTTGTCATGTACTCTAAAGAGGAGCTTGAAGCCGCACGGCGAACAGATATGGTCACATTTCTCGAAAGCCACGAGGGTTTCAGCTTTAAATCGTCAGGCGGTTGGTATATAGGGATAGAGCATGACAGCCTTAAGATCAACCCAGACCGCTATACATGGCATTGGTATTCAAGAGATCTTTACGGAAAAGGTGCTATTGATTGGCTTTGCAAGGTCGATGGATACGATTTTAAAGAAGCTGTTTCTCATCTAATAGGCAACACCAGTATACGAGCTTCTCCTGAAATGAGAAAAGCAGTAATCAGCGAACAGCACTATCAGAAAAAAACTAAAAAGGCAGAATTTGAAGCTCCGCCGCCCATGCAGGGCAAATGGCGAGAGCTTTACGCTTACCTTAACATAACAAGAAAGCTGCCTGCCGATATAATTTCATACTGCGTCAGCAATAAGCTTATTTATCTTGATGTAAAAAAGAGAGCTATATTCTGCGGCTACGATAAGACAGGAAAAATGCGATTTGCCGAGGCGAAGATCACAAATACCTTTAACAAATACTATCCGCAGAATATTGAAGGCAGCATGAAAGAATACAGCTTTTACATTCCTGCTAAATCAAATGCGTATGGTTATGACCCTACAAAGCTTTATGTGTTTGAGGCACCCATAGACCTTTTATCTCACGGAGCTTTAATGCAGCTTTCAATGAAAAAGCAGTGTGCAGCAGTTGGAATGGCTGAAATGTATCGTTCTGATTGTTGGCTTGGCATAAACAGAGTATCACTATCAGGCTGCTCTGATATAGCGCTTAAACAAAGACTATCTGATGATCCTCGGATCAAACAGATAGTCTTTTGTCTTGATAATGATGAAAGAGGACAGCAAGCAACAGAAAAGCTTATGTCTAACTATTCTGCAAATTACACTGTAAAAGTGAGCATACCGCCTTACGGCAAGGATTGGAACGATACGCTAAAATTTATTGTAACATCGAAAAAAAAAAACAAAATACGGAGGAATAATTATGAAAAAAATCATTGAGAAAATCAAAGGAAAAGGCGTAAAGCTTAGCGCACGCATTTTCGGCGCACTTACCGCTTGTCTTTCAACCATTGTTGCAGCATATGCCGATGCTGAGGAAGCTGGCACAGGCGGTGTATGGTCATCGGCAGCAGCATGGATAACAAAAAACAAAGAAGGTCTTTCCGTGGTTGCACAAGCCCTTCTTGGTCTGTGCATTGTCGGCGTTGTAATATGCCTGGGCTTTGCAGGAAAGAACGGCATTTCTTCTGTAAAGAACTGGCTCATTGCAATTGGCGTAGCAGCTGCATTGTTGGTATTCGGCGATGCTTTCCTGCAATCGATCTATGTAGCATGACCCTATGGACACACGTTTGTGTGTGTCCGTAAAAGCGTTTGACTATAGCGTTCTTACGGGCATACACAAACAATATTGATACATGAAAGGAGCATAAATTTGAAGTACATGAAAACTAAAAAAATATGGTATCAGCTTATTTTTATAGCTGCCATAGTAACAAGTGGCTTTGGAAGCTTGGAGGTATGGGCAGCCGAACGAACAGGATATACTGGCTGTTCTTCTGACATTCTTAAAATGGTGATAGTAAAAAGCCAATTAAAAGATATATTAATGACTATAGAATTTAACATATTGGGCTTTCTTGCAGATGTAATAGACTATTTTGATAAAGCTATCAACGCCCTGCTCAAGCTCAACTTCTTTGATTACTTATCAGATGAATTCAGTTTTGGTAAAATGGGAACTGTCGTAATAGCAGTAATGAGCCTTGCACTTGTTTTAGGGGCTTGTGCATTAGTAGTTTACCACAATAAGATCCGTGTGTCTGACTTTCTTATGAGCATACTCGTTTCATCTATACTTCTTGTGGCATTTCCTACCTTTATATCCTCCTGCAACTCTCTGCGCAGCAAAGGTGTTAATGTGGCTCAAAATATTAAGATAAACGATCAATCTGAGCAAGCAAGTGTAAACAGTGACGGAACAGTTGCTATAGGTACACTAGGAAAAGATCTTTTGGCTTCAGGAATATATGACGTTGAAAACAGCGTTGACCTGAAGAAAAAAATGAACTACCTTGACACTTTGGGCAGTTCTGGAAACATAAAAAATATTAATATTACAGGTGCGATCAAGGTCGATGATGCTAAACCATGGACTACATATTACTTAACTGATATAAATGATGTATATCCTGCACAGACAAAATATGATGATCTGACAACAGAAAACATGATGTCCCTGCTTGGTTTTGAAGATGAATATAATGTTTTAAAAAATGCAAACGGCGAACTTATACTTAGCGCTGATTATGGCGCAAATATGCAAGTATACTGTTCTGTATACAGCACATCAGGCTCAATATACGGAAGCGTTTTGTCTGAAAAAGATTATGAAACATTTTTATCAGCTTCTATCGGAGACGCTTGTCCTTATGGTGCTACACTTGGAGATCTGCATTATCCAGACGGCAGCAGAATAACAAATGTCATTAACTATAATACATATCTTCGTGACCTTATAGCAAACCACCCTGCTGTAGCTGCCGCAGGCAAAACGCAGGCAGTTGGTTCAACCGCACATACTGTTGAAGAAGCGCTGGATATGATAAAAGACGATGTGATAAGAGAGCTTAATATAGCCGCAAACACAGAAACAGCAAAAATCGCAGAACCTGTCAATGCAACATATCAACCTGAGCCACTATTTAACGAGGACGATTACAATGAACTTAATTCAATTGAAAAGGCTATAAGGAAATATGTAACTGTTGGTTACCCAGTGGACAGCCTATATTATTACCACATAGACTTCTGGTCAACATTCGTACTTATGATAGCAGTAGCTATTTGTCTTATCTTCAGCGGAATAAAAATAGCAACTACCCTTTTTGAGATAATGTTCTCACAGCTAATAACACCTTTTATAATAGCAACGGATCTTAATGGCTCTGGACGTGCTAAAAAGGCTATACAAAATATGCTTCTCTCAAATATCGTTCTTATGATAGTTGTCATTCTCATAAAAATTTACATTGCAGTTATATGGGGCGTAAAATCTTCTGAATATGGAGACAACTTTGCAGTAATGCTTATTGTAATAATCGCAGGAGCAAAATTTGTTATAGACGGACCTGAGATACTGACTAAGCTGTTCGGCATTGACGCAGGCGTTAAGTCAGGTGCAGCCACAATGATGGCTATCAACCAATCAATGCAAATGGGCAGTTATGCCACAATGGGACTTGCTCGTGCAGGAAGCAGTGTTGTACATGGTGCAAGTAATATAGCAAAGCATACCGCAAGCAGCGCAGCAGGAGCAGTAAAAGGCTTTGCAGGCGGCGTATATGGTGGTATACACGGCGGTGATACTACCCCTGGAAAAATAGGAAAGGCTTTAGGTGGCGCAGCAGCAGGAACTGTAACAGGCGCTGTCGGCGGAGCTTTCGGTCATACTAATGCAGGCGCAAAGGCAGCTTATGCAGCAACAAATCCAGGCTCAATAAAAGATACATTCTCAAATGCAAAAGACAACATTGCCAATAACGTAAAAGAGTCTGTAGGAGAGGGCTTTTCATCAGGCGGCGCAGGCAGCGCTTCAAAGGGTGCTGATGGAAAGGACGGCTTAAATGGCGCTAACGGCATGAATGGAGCTAAAGGCGACAGAGGTGCGCAAGGCGCAGCAGGCAAAGACGGCACAAATGGAACTGACGCAAGAGCCGATAACAACAGCGGAAACAGCAACAATAACAGCAATAATAGCGGCACATCTCAGCCTGCTCGTGGCAGTGGCTTTGACGCTCCAAAGGCTGCAGCAAGCAATAATAACAATAAGCCTGACACATCAAAAGGAAATGGATTTAAGGACAAGGGAGGCAAGTAACATATGGGAGTAGTACCTAAAAAGACAAAAGCGGAACAGCGTATCTTCCGCCATATCAACCTTACAAAAATAGTCGGATTGATAGTAACACTAATGGTGTCATCACAGTTAGCCAATATCATGGTAAGTCCCAAACTAGGCATTCCATTTATCATATTCTGCAGTGTGATATTTCTCATCATGAGCGGAAAAAGCCCCTCTGATCCATGCAAAAGCTTTGCTGAAGCATGGCTTGAGTGGCTCAGTTTCCTAATGACAAATAAAACTCTGCACAAGCACCAAGGAGGAGAGATCAATGATGAGGAGATCATCGACGCCGAAAAGCACGAATAACAAGGTCAGTGGTAAAGGTTTTTCAAAAAGAAAAGCACATAAGAAAGCTGCCGAAGACCAATCGAGCATAATGTCACGTCTTTCATTTGAAAGCATTGAAAACGGCATTGTTACGCTTAAAGTCAAAGGAAAATCACTTAAAATGGGTGTTCTTGCCGTATCAGGCATGGATATATTCGATCTTAACGATTATGACCGCAATACAGTTTTCAATAATTTTGCCAAGGCGACTTTATCTATAGGCACTGATCACAAATACGTTTTCACTTCAAAAACTCCGTATCTTGCTAATCAGAAAGCCTATATAAAGTATAAAATGCAGAAAAGCATTAACAGGTATTCAGAATATCTGCTCAACGAACAGCATGATATATTTGAAGATTTTGAGGTAAGCCATTATGACCGAATGGCTTACCTTTTTATTTACTCTGATGACGAGAAGAAAATATATACTGGCGCTCAGAGGTTTATAAGCCACATGAGAGATGTTGATGTATCATGGTGTTCAACCGAAGAAATAATCGTTACACTCAATAAGCTTATCTGTCTGAATACAGAAAATCAGCAGTTGTCAGAAAGCGGCGATCTTAATGAAATTATCCTGCCTGAAACAATAATATTTAAGCCAAACTATTACAAGATAAATGATGTGTTTGCTCAGACAGTGGTAGTGTACGATTATGCAGCTGAGATAGATGACCTTAGACTTGCTCAGATAGTTACACAATCGAATGATACGATAGTATGGGACGTTAATGTGGCTGATAAAGAAACTGTATTAGATGAACTTAGTTCTTCCCTGCGAGAGTTAGAGTCACGAGGAGGTATAATTCAGGACGCCACAGAAAAGCTCGATACAAGCACTGAATATCAGAAGCTAGAAATGATATACCAGAACATAAAAAACGGCAATGAACAGATATACTATGTAACGCTCAGATTTATTGTGAGTGATACCGATCTAAACTCATTGAATAAGCGAACAAAGGAACTGATCCACGAGCTTGAACTCAGCGGTTTGACAGCGTACGTTCCAACAAATATAATGCAGCATGAGTTTTTATCCACTATTGATAAAAGCAATACAATAAAAACTCCTTTCCCAGTGTTTGATACCTTGTCACGTCAGTTTCCGTTTTACTATCAATCACATATAGACGATACAGGGCTCTTCTTTGGCTTCACGGAAACAGGCGGTCTTAATATTCTCAATACCTTTAAACGGACTAAAAGTCGTAATTCCTTTGACCTTTTGGCAATAGGACTTAAAGGCGGCGGTAAGTCG
>CALEJX010000009.1 GCA_937898375.1 uncultured Ruminococcus sp. | reverse complement strand
ATAAAAAAGAACGAGTTAGTTGCAACTATCTTGATAATACCATAGGAGGAAGAAAAATGGATATGAATGAAAAACCAAAGCTTTCAGGCGTGCCTGAAACTATGCTGCAAACTGTTTACGCCCGTGCAAAGGAAACAAAAACAAGGGGCGCAATAAAAGATACAAAGGCAGTGGAGATAATAGACAAGATAGATTATGATTTTTCACTTGCCGATAAGGACACCGCCATGCACAGCGGCGTTGTTGCAAGAACGATAGTCCTTGATAAGCTTGCCAAAAAGTATCTTGACAAAAACAAGGGCGCAGTGGTGGTGAATATCGCCTGCGGACTTGATACACGCTGTTACAGAATGAACGGCTATACCCATTGGTATAACCTCGACCTGCCAGAAACTATCGGCGTAAGAGAAAAGCTTCTCCCTGAATCAGGCGAGATATCTCAGATAGCAATGTCCGCCATGGACGATTGGGGCGGAGAGATAGCTGAGCATGACAAGCCTGCTATCGTAATTATCGAGGGTCTGACTATGTACCTTTCTGAAAAGGACGTAAAACAGATATTTGATGTCATAAATAAACGCTTTGAACACGTCACAGTGCTGGTCGAAACGATGAGCCCCACTATGGTAAAGCGTATGAAAGAGAAGTCGATCGAGGGCAGCAAAGCTAAATTCACATGGGGCGTTAAGGACGGAAATGAGCTTGCAAAGCTTATCCCGAACTTCCGTCACATAGAGGATCACAGCCTTGCCGAGGGCATGGCGGAGTTTATCCCAATATTCAAGCTTCTCAAAAAGATAAAGCCTGTTAGCAATATCTCAAACAAGATAGTTGTTATGGAAAAATAACTTTGACTTCACCCACCTCACTATGTTATAATGATAAAAAACTATCCCGAGGTGACCCCACATGACCCATAAAGCATACTACCACCTGCCGGGGCTGTTCGAGTTTTATGACCTTTACGTCGCTTTCCTGCCCATATTCCATGAGCATAGAGAATATTTCTATGACTGGTGCGAGATAGGCTCTGTCTATGGCGCACCTGCCGATTGCATATGGGGCGGCGGACGAGCAGGCTTCGGCGAACATTCCCCTAATGAAGTCCTTGCCCTTATGAAAGAATATAACATCTCCTCACGGCTGACATTCAGCAATTCCCTGCTTAGAGAAGAACACCTTTCAGACAAAAAGTGCAACGACCTTTGCAGGCTATTTTCCCAAAGCCCGACCCCGCAAAACGGCGTGATAATATGTTCCGACCTGCTTCTTTCATATCTGAAAGAGAATTATCCCGACCTCTATTTTGTCTCCTCGACCACCAAAGTTTTAACCGACTTTTCTCAGCTTGTAAGCGAGCTTGACCGTGACGATTTCTCCTATGTAGTCCCCGACTTCCGCCTTAACAAAGCTTTTGATAAGCTCTCCACTCTTACCCCTCAGCAGAAAAACAAAGTGGAGTTTCTTTGCAACGAGTGCTGTTATATAGGCTGTACAGACAGAAAAAACTGCTATGAAAACGTCAGCCGCAAAAATCTCGGCGAAAATTGCCCCGACCATGTTTGCAAAGCACCCAACGCCGCAGAGGGCTACCGTTTTTCAAAAGCCATGGAAAGCCCTGCCTTTATCGGCATAGAGGATATCAAAAACACCTATCTTCCCATGGGCTTTTCAGACTTCAAGATAGAGGGCAGAAGCCTTGGAAGCGCCCTGATACTTGAATTTCTGCTCTACTATATGACAAGACCCGAACATCAGCTAAAGGTCAGAGAGCAAATTTATCTTGACAGTATGCTCGACCTGTTCTGACTATTCTTTGTATCACATATCTCCCATATCTCAAGAAATATGTCATAAAATTCATGTTACCCATGGCTTACTTGGAAACAAAAATCAAAATAAGTGTAAACAATGCCACGTTTTTGTTGAAACCGCCATTATAATATAGTATAATAACACAGTGCTTTGTCACAAAAAAGTTATAGGAGAATAAACATGAAAAAAATAATCGACATATTTCTGCGTTCTTTGCTCACAGGCGTGGCGATAGCCATAGGCGGAACGGTCTATCTTTCCTGCCCTAATAAATATTTGGGAGCTTTCCTTTTCGGCACAGGACTTTTCGTGATACTGTCCTTTGGCTTTAATCTTTTCACAGGAAAAGTCGGATATGCAGTGGAAAACAAACCCTCTTATCTCGGTGAGCTTGGCATAATATGGCTCGGCAACTTTGCAGGTGCGGCACTCTCCGCCCTGCTTATCAATCAGACACGCATATCCCCCATAAGCGACAAAGCCGCAGAGCTTTGCGATATAAAGCTTGGCGACAACCTCACAAGCATTTCTATCTTAGCTTTCTTCTGCGGTATACTTATGTTTATCGCCGCAGACGGCTATAAGAATATCCAAAACCCTGTGGGTCAGATATTGGCTATCTTTCTCCCCGTTGTGGTGTTTATCATAAGCGGCTTTGAACACTGTGTCGCCAATATGTATTACTTCACCCTCGCAGGCTCATGGAGCGCAAAAACCTTTGGCTACATCATTATAATGTCACTAGGCAACGCCGTCGGCGGAATACTTATTCCCCTTCTGCGAAAAGGCTTTATAAAAAGAACATGATATCCACCCACGCCGTCCTGCTCAGGGCGGCTTTTTTTGCTGTATTTTTTAGCTAATCAGCCAAAATTTATTAAAAAGTTACAAATAGTGTGAAAATAATACTTTTTCAGTAGAAAAAATAATCAACAATGGGAGCAAAAATATGAAAAAGAAATATCTCGCCCTTGCGGTGTCAGCCGCATTGGCAGCGTCTGTTTTGGGCGGCTGCGGCTCTGAAACAAAAAAGACCAAAGAAGCCAAAAATTATGATAAGCTGCTCAATAAGGATAACCCTACCACTATAACAATTTGGCACTATTATAACGGCGTACAACTCATGGGCTTCGACGAAGCCGTTGAGGAATTCAATAATACAGTTGGACTTGACAAGGGCATAATCGTTGAAGCATATTCAAAGAACTCTGTTTCTGAGCTTGCGGACAGCGTTGTGGCTTCCGTTAAAAAAGACAGCGGCGCAGAGACACCTCCGAACATTTTCCAGACCTATGCCGAAACAGCCTATGTGGTGGACCAGCTTGACGGACTTGCAGATATGTCAAAATATCTCACCAAGGACGAGATAAGCGAATATATTGATAACTATATCACCGAAGGCGAGTTTGCAGGTGACGGCTCATTAAAAATATTCCCTACCGCCAAAAGCACAGAGATCATGATGCTCAACGCCACCGATTGGCAGCCTTTTGCCGACGCCACAGGTGTTACTACAGACGACCTTTCCACATGGTAGGGACTTGTGGAAGTTTCCAAAAAGTATTATGAGTATACAGACGACCTGACCCCTGACGTAAAAAATGACGGCAAAGCATTTTTCGGAAGAGACTCTATCGCAAACTATATGAGCATAGGTGCAAAACAGCTTGGAAGCGAGTTTGTAAAGGTGGATAAAGACGGCGGCACTTCCGTTGCTATCGACAAAGAAGCCCTGAAGAGGTTGTGGGAAAACTACTATGTTCCGTATGTGAACGGCTATTTCACCGCACAGGGACGCTTCAGAAGCGAGGACGAGAAAACAGGCACGATAATAGCCCTTATCTGCTCCACCACAGGTGCAATGTATTTTCCGACCGAAGTCACCATAGACGATGATACAACATACCCTATTGATGATATGGTGCTTCCTGTTCCGAACTTTAAGGGAACAGAACCTTATATCGTCCAGCAGGGTGCAGGAATGTCAGTGCTGAGATCTGATGAAAAGAGCGAGTATGCAAGCTCCGTATTTCTGAAATGGTTTACTGAAAAAGAAAGAAACATCAACTTCTCTGCCGAGTCAGGCTATCTCCCTGTAAAGAAAGAAGCCTGCAACTACAGCGAGATAGAAAAAGCCACCGAAAAATCAGGCAAACAGCTTTCAAATATCTGCAAAGATACCTTGAGCCTTGCCATTGACGAAATAAACTCCCGCACTTTGTATACAATGCCGCCTTTCAAGAACTCAGCCGATGTGAGACCTTTCCACACTTAAGCAGGATAAAAACATCAGCAAGCAGATACTTCATGACAGCACAGATATACTTATAAATCTCATGAAGCGTGGACTTGTGAATGACGCTTATATCGTCCTTGATACGGGCGATCTTTATTCCACCGCCGACAGTGAAGCTCTTGCAACTGTCTATATCCGTGACGTGAATATCACAACCACCTCTGCCGCAGACAACAAAAATCTCTTTCTGGAAGCAGGAAGCTCAGATATCTCCAAAGAGTTCGATATAATGCTGGACTCAGCATGGACCCCTCACCTACAGCTTTCAGGCGACGAAAACGGCGACTTCGACTTTTACTACAAGACCTATAACACCGCAAAAAATTCGAGCCGCACCTCCGTTTCAAACCTTGGCTATTGGAGCGGTTTTTCTTCCATTTCCCCAACAGGCAGAAAAAGCATGAGATATACGCTGCCACTTGTTTCAAGCGACGGCACTGTTTACGGCGTAATAGGCATTGGTCTTATGGAAAAGACTATCCAAAGCTATATCCCCGGCAACGATCTCCCTACTGATAATTCCTGCTATATTCTAGCGGTGGATCGTGACAACGACGATGTTTACCGCCCTGAGCTTCATTCAGGCGCAATGTATCAGCGGCTTGTTGACAGCAAGACCGTCATAAGCCACAAAAACTCAGTGGGCAAAAACGTCTATGACTTCAATGCCGACAGCAGCGTTTCCACTCCTACTGTAGGCACAATAAAGAACATAAATATCTATAACGCCGACTCGCCATATAAAAACAATCAGTGGGCAATAGTTTCTATATCAGGAAAAGGCGAAGCCCTGAGCATTTACACAAACCTCGTGCGAATGTTCGTTATCGCATTTGCACTGTCAGGCGTTATAACTATCCTCTGCACTGTTATTATCAACAGACATGTTACCAGACCTGTTACCAAAGTGATCAATACCCTGAGGGATAACAAAAACTCAGATGATATCATAAAGTTCAGCTCCTCAGGTATCGCCGAGATAGACCAGCTCACCGACGCTATCCAGCAGCTTCAGATAAACGTCAAGGAGCAGTCCTCACGAGTGTCAAAGATAATAAGTATGTCAGTTGTGGGCATAGGAGCTTTTATGTATGACACTGTCAAGCAGACAGTTTTCATAAGCGAAAGTATGATACTCACCCTTAACTGCGATAAAATGCCTGCAAAGGATACCACCATATCCTACAAACAGTTTATGTCCCTTATGGCTGATATCGACGAGCGCAACTGCACAAACATAACAGGCTTCTTCAAAACAGCCTGCGATGAATCCACAAAAGAGATAACTACACGCCAATATCCTATCGTTACCGACACAGGTGAGCAGAAGTGGTTCAGGCTCAGTCTCCGCCGTGACGGCACGAATATCTTAGGTCTTGTTCAGGACGTTACCAGATCCGTCCTTGAAATGAAAAAGGTCAAGTATGAGCGTGACTATGACGTAACAACAGGAATACTCAACAGACGTGCATATTATAACAAAATAGAAAAGCTCTTCCGTGAGCCTGAAAAACTCAAGACCGCAGCGTTCCTGATGTTCGATATCGACAATCTTAAATATGTCAACGACACCTACGGCCACGATTTCGGTGACGATTATATCACCGCCACCGCTAACGTACTGAAAAACTTCCAATACAGCGGCGGAATAGTGGCAAGAATGTCAGGCGACGAATTCAACGTGTTCCTCTATGGCTTTGAAAGCCGTGACGAGATAAGAAAAATAATACAGGACGTTAAGAGAAAGCTTGAAAAAGGCTTCTGTATCCTCAGCGACGGCACCCACTATAAGCTCCGTGCAAGCGGCGGCGTGTCATGGTATCCTGATGATTCCACCTCTTATGAAATGCTCATTAGATTTGCCGACTTTGCAATGTATACCATAAAACATTCCACCAAGGGCAGCATCGCCGAGTTCGATATGTCCGACTATACAAAGGACTCAATCCTTATCACAGGCGTTGAGGAAATGAACCGCATTATCGACACCGAGAGCATAAAGTATGCTTTTCAAAGCATAATCTCCGTAAAAACAGGCAAGGTCTACGGCTATGAAGCCCTCATGCGGCCGCAGTCCGAGGTGTTCAAAGCCCCTCTCGACCTTATAAGAATAGCAAAGACCAGCGCAAAGCTCTATGAGATAGAACGTCTTACATGGAAGCTCGCCCTGCGCACTTTCCATAAGCATATAGATAATGACGTCATCTCCCCTGACGCCAAGATCTTTGTAAACTCTATTTCCAACTACGTCATGAAAGACAATGACCTTGAGATGATAGAGTCTGAAAACAAAGATATCCTCTCAAATATCGTCCTTGAAGTTCTGGAAAGCGAAGAAACGAATATGGAGTATGTGAAGGAAAAACAGCGCTGGGTAAGAAAATTTAACGGCATGACCGCCCTTGACGATTTCGGAAGCGGCTACAACAGCGAGTATGCCCTTATCACCCTCCAGCCTGATATCATCAAAATAGACCGCTCTATCATAAGCGGCTGCGACCATG
The DNA here is from genome assembly GCA_937898375.1 of uncultured Ruminococcus sp. GTDB lineage: Bacteria > Bacillota > Clostridia > Oscillospirales > Ruminococcaceae > Hominimerdicola. Next base: position 9,623 of record CALEJX010000009.1, on the reverse strand, counting down.
ACGGCGGCAAAGCTGATATCATCACAAAGCTTGTGCAGATATCCTCAGGAAAGAATATCCTTGTCCTTGCAGAGGGCGTTGAAACATACGGCGGAATGGAAACTGTAATAAAATGCGGCGTTAACCTGCTTCAAGGCTACTATTTCGGCAAACCGTCATTTGACCCGCCAACTGTCACCCCTAAGACCTCAGCAGATATCCTGCGTATCGCTGCCGAAACAAAGCCTAAAGATACAGATAAATAACACAAAGCGGACAGCCTCAAAGCCGTCCGCTTTTTTCATGCCTATCCTGCCACAAAAAAAGACCGCAGTCCAAAATGAACTGCGGTAAAAAAACGACTTCTGCTCTCAGGAACTAAGTAAAGGGGGTATTATGAAAAAAAACAAATAAAAAAAGGAGTCAATAGTAAACATAAGATAACAAATAAAACACAATTTGAAAAAGGAGTGTGCAGAAGCCTTTGTTTGTTCCTGATGTATGTATTATATCACACTAAAAACCATTTGTGGTAACTTTTTTTGGACAGTTGCGACTTTTTTCAAAAAAATCTGCACCCCGAAAGCCCATGACTTTCAGAGTGCAAAATTATCGCTTCCTGTAGGGGCGAACAGCGTTCGCCCGTTACCACGTCTATCTAATTGGCGTATCAATCAAATAATATCCGCCCTGCGCTTACCAATCTGCGCAAACTCCCTGCGCCTTGTGATAAAATAAGCTACTGTTACCGCCGTGCCTGTTATCACCCAAGAAACAGGGTAAACTATCATGAGCATAAGATAGCTTCTGTGGGAAACATAAATGGTGTTCACCCACACAAGCCTGAACACGCAAGTACCAAGCACAGTTATTACCGCAGGTATCATGGAGTGACCCATGCCCCTCAGGCAACCTCCCGATATCTCGTAAACTCCCGTTAGAAGCTCCAGCAGACAAACGCTCCACATTCTTATCATTGCATAGTGTATAACGTTCTCATCTGTTGAGAATATCTGTATAAAAAGGTGTCTGCCAAGGAGAAATATCAGACTAAGACCAAGACAGCTCGCAAGCCCGATAAAGGTGCAAAGTCTGTATATCTTTTTACAGCGATCCTTATCCTCTGCCGCAAAGTTCTGGCTTGTGAAAGTTGTCGCTGTCTGAGCGAAAGCGTTTATCACAAAGTATGACATGAACTCAAAGTTCTGCGCCGCCGTGCTTCCTGCGATTCCGCCAGAGCCAAAGCTGTTTATCGCCGTCTGTATCACCACGTTTGAAAGCGAGAACACCATGCTCTGCAAGCCTGCCGGCAAACCAATTTTTATGATACCAAGGAGATATTCCGAACGTATTCTGAGTTTTTTGAATTCAAGCTTGAATATTTCCTCCTCGTGAGTGAGAAAGTAAAGTATCATGCACGCACTGAAAAAGTTTGATATAACAGTCGCCGTCGCAACGCCTGCCACGCCCATTTTGAACACGATCACGAACACAAGGTTGAGAATAACGTTTATAACGCCAGCCGTGATAAGAGCGTAAAGAGGTCGGGTGCTGTCGCCCTTACTTCTAAGCACCGCCGAACCGAAATCATATATTTCGATAAAAGGCATTGCAAAGAAGAATATCCTGAGATAAAGGGTCGCAAGCTTGAAAACATCGTCAGGCACATTCATCATACCCAGCAGTATCGGCGCTATGACCTCGCCTATCCCAAGTATGAGAAATCCGCTTATGACCGCCAACAGCACCACAGTATGTACAGCCTCGTTTATCTTCTCTTTCTTTCCCTGACCGATAAGCCTTGCCACCACAACGTTTGCGCCCACTGAAAGTCCAAGGAACAGGCTTACTATAAGGTTCACAAGTGAAGCATTGCTTCCCACCGCCGCCATGGCTTGGTCGCTGTCAAATCGTCCTACTACCGCAAGGTCGGCGGAGTTAAAAAGCTGTTGCAAAATGCTCGATATGGCAAGTGGCAAAGCAAAGATAACGAGCTTGCTCGCCAGCGGGCCATGTAGCATATCTATTTTCTTATTTTTCATACAAAATCTTCTTTCATCTTTCAACTAACTATTTTTATCTCACCTAATATTATATCACAACCCCCTGTCAAATTCAATATACGAATTTGCACATATGCACACACAGAGATGTGTAAAAATCTAAACATTCCGCCCATTTGTACATTTTTTTGAACTCTTTGCCTGTTGACAAAGGCGTGAAATGGTGTTATAATAATATTCCACGGGAGGTGAGCAGTATGGCGATAGACAAAAAAGGCACAAAGCAGATTGCCGACAATCGAAAGGCACGTCACGATTATTTCGTGCTGGAGCAAATAGAGTGCGGTATCGAGCTTGTGGGAACAGAGGTCAAGTCTATAAGGAACGGCGGCGTCAATCTGAAAGACAGCTGGTGTTCTATCGAGGACGGAGAGATGTGGGTAAAGGGTATGCACATATCCCCATATGAACACGGCAACATTTTCAATCGTGATCCACGCCGAGAGAGAAAGCTGCTGCTCCACAAACGTGAGATACTGCGGCTGTTCGGAAAGGTACAGCAGGAGGGTCTTACGCTTATCCCGATGTCGCTTTATTTCAAAGGCAGCAGGGTCAAGCTTGCGCTTGGGCTTTGCAAAGGTAAAAAGCTTTATGACAAGCGTGATGACATGGCAAAGAAAGCCGCACAGCGTGACATAGAGCGTGCCATGAAAGAGCGGAACTGACACGGGGGTGTAAAGGTTTCGACGGGGGTTTTGAAGCACGATAAGCGAGTAGAGGAGCGCACACTCTTTAAACGGCGTACGTTTTAAAATTAGACGACAACGATAATTTTGAATTAGCTGCTGCTTAAGTCAGCGCTCGTCTTGCCTTAGAGTACCACGGCTTTGGTAAAGGCGTCGATCAGTGGTGAACGTTACAAAGCGACGGCTGTAGCCTTGTGATGTATCACAGCCTACCAAACACACAGGCGTGTCTGTTTGCCTTTGTGCAAGGGAACGGGAGTTTTCCGAAATAACAGAATACACTCGTAGAAGTTCGTGGGGATAGGCTTTCGGACAGGAGTTCGATTCTCCTCACCTCCACCAGCAGGGGCTTGCCCCTGCACCATATTCCGCTTTACTTTGTGTAGGGCGGATTTTTTTTATATTCGCTCAACAAGCATTGTTCATAAACCATACTTTGTTTCGCCACGGCAATTTTTATCGCCATACAAAGACACCGCTACGGTAATTTGTATGGCGACTTTACTTTGTATGGGCTTGCCCCTGCACCATATTCCGCCTTACTTTGTGTAGGGCGGATTTTTTTACCGCTCAACTGATTTTTCTAATGCACAACTTTGTTTCGCCGTGGCGGAATTTCACGCCATGGCATTTTTTATTGCCTTACAACTATATAGAAAAAACGTGTACTGCCAATATCGGCAATACACGTTTTCTTATCAATGCCCACGCTGAGCATAAGTCTTTTTGAATGAGCGGTAGAAAATAAAGCCCACAATGGTGGTGATAACTTCGGTGGTGGGGAAAGTCGCCCAGAAATAGTCAAGCCCTATGCGTGAATACAGCCAGCCTAATGGCACGAAAAGCACCAAGGTTCGCAGTATGGTAAGTGCCGAGCTTCTCAGTGAATAGCCTATCGCCTGAAAGAACACGGGGAAGATAAGCGAGGTTGTCATAGGCAGAAAGCTCAGACCGATAAAGCGGAAGCCCACTGTTCCGATAGCGATGACCTTAGGGTCGTGAGAGAACACGCTGAGCATTTGCGAGGGGATAAGCTCAAAGCAGAGCGTTCCGAACGCCATAAGCGCCATGCCCATAAAAACGGAGTTTTTCAAGGTCTTACTGCACCGCTCGGAGTTTCCTGCGGCGTAATTGTAGCTTATGATAGGTACGATACAAGTTTGCATTGCGCCCAGTGGGATAAAGAAAAACGCCTGCCATTTGTAATAAAGCCCCAAAGCGGTGACGGCTTGATCAGAGAAAGTCTTCAGTATCATATTTAGTCCGAATATGTAAAATGTGTAGGCAGACTGCATGAGGATATTCGGGAAGCCTAGGCGGTATATCTTTTTCACATAGGAAGGGTATTTCCAAGGCTTCGGGGAGCGGCGGAAACCCTTTGGCATTACGATAGCCGCTGCGGCGGTCTGTCCGATAACAGTGGCTATAGCTGCGCCTGAAATGCCAAGCGTTGGAATAAAGCCCACGCCCCATATGAGGATAGGGTCGAGGATAATGTTCACTATTGCGCCCACTATCTGCGCTATCATAGGCGTGCGCATATTACCCTCTGCTTGGAGGACTTTTGTCCATACGCTTTCGCAGAAAAGACCGATACTGAAAGTGCAGACTATCCTGCCGTAAGATGTGACGAGCTTTATGACCTCGGGTGAGATGGTGGACATTCGGGCGTAGGCTGGCATGATGAAAAAGCAGACAGCGGCAAAAATTATCCACATTGAAATGCCGAGAGCGGCGGCTGTGCCTGCACATTCATCGGACTTGTGTTTTCTGCCAATGCCCATGTAGTGAGCCATGAGTGTGTTGATGCCAACGCCTGTTCCCACGCCGAAAGCTATCATAAGAAGCTGGATAGGGTAGATAATAGAAAGGGCTGTAAGACCAGCTTCTGAGTATCTGCCGATAAAAAAGCTGTCAACAATATTGTAAAGGGCTTGGATAAGCTGAGCGAGCATTACGGGGGGAGCGAGCTTTAGAAGAATTTTGAAAGTGCTGCCTTTGCCGTAATCTATGGTCTGCGTTTTGGTTTTAGTCATTTTATTACTTCCTGTTTTTGATGTCAGAGACTATTATACTACTTTTTGCGGGGGATTGCAAGGGATTATTTTGCGGCAGTAGAAACTTATAAAAAAAGAGTGCATTACCATTTCGATAATGCACTCCTATATTTTATCCTATTTCTCCTCCAGCCCACTGAGCGAAAGCTTGCTTTCCATTTTCTGTACAGTCTTGCTCTCCTGCTTTGCTATCTTCGCCTCAAACCAGAATGTCGAGCCTTTGCCCTCCTCCGATTGAACGCCGTACGCAAAGCCGTGAGCTTTCAGTATCTCCTGACAAATTGAAAGTCCAAGTCCCGTTCCTACAACGTCACGCTTTACCTTTGCGTCACGGTAGTATCTGTCAAATATCTTAGGCAGAAGCTCTTTGGAAATGCCCTTTCCGTTGTCTGTTACCTCAATACGAACCACGTCAGCCTTGTTTATCTGCTTGATACGAATGACTTTGTTGTCACCCGTGTAGTTTATAGCATTGTTTATAAAGTTGTAAATCACCTGATCCAGCTTTGCGATATCCGCCGTAATGACCCTGTCCTCGTCAGGGATATACTTGATATCGTAGCCGTTTTGCTCGATAAGAAGCTGATATCTCGTCATGCAGTCATTTAGCTTGTCAACTATGGAGAAGTCTGTCAGCTTAAGCTCCGCATTGCCCGACTCCAGCTTTGAAAGCTCCAGCAGATTGTTTACCAAGCTTGAAAGCCTGTCCGCCTCGTCGATAATAACTTGGATATGCTCCTGCCTCTTAACAGGATTGTCGCCCGACAAGTCCCTTATCATCTCCGCATAAGCCTTTACCATAGTGAGCGGCGTTCTCAGGTCGTGAGAAATGTTCGCAATAAGGTCTTTCCTAAGTTCCGATACCTTTTGTATCTCGTCCTTGGCGTTGTTAAGAACAGTGGAAAGCTCCTCTATCTCACGATATCCGTGACCGCTGAAATCAACAGTATAATCACCCTCGCCAAACTTTTTCGCCGTGTCCGTAATGTCTACGATAGGTTTTGAAAGGCGCTTTGAAATAAACATCGTTACAATGAACGCCAGTTCAAAAAGTATGATAGTGATATAAATAAGCTGTTCTCTTATAATGCTTACAGTTGAATCTATCGGCTCGATAGAGCTTTCAATAAAAAGATAAGCCTGCGTGTCAGAGTCCTCAGTGTAAATAGACGTGCAGTAAAATATCTCTTTGCTCTTGAAATTCTCGTTCTGGGCAATTTTCGTGATATAGTTATCGTCCGATTGCTTCAGCTGAGATATCATCTTGAAAAGCCCAATGCCATAGCCCTTGTTTATGACCTTGTTAAGATGCGAATAAGCACCCATGTTGTTTTCTATCACAAGGGGATTGCCCATTTCGTCCGTTATAACAATGCAAAGGCTGTTGTCAAAAGCCAGCGAGCGGTTCGTTACCTCCTGCTCGTCAGTGCCATATGCTTGGATTATCTGATTTGCAGCGTCAGTGATATCTCTTATCTTCGCCGATTGGTAATATCTCTCTAAGAAAAAATACTGAAAAAGCCATATGAGAATAAGAATAAAAGCCGTGAAAAAGATAAAATACATCCACACATATGACCGCAGACTTCTTTTAGCTTTTATCGCCGCCGTCTTTTTGCTGACTTTTTCCTTAAATCCTGCAAGCTTACTGGATCTTTTCAAACTTGTATCCCATTCCTCTCAGGGTAACGATCAGATTGCGGTATTTTCCAAGGCTGTTTCTCAGCATTTTTATGTGAGTGTCCACAGTTCTGTCATCGCCGTAAAAATCAAAGCCCCAAACTTCTTCAAGAAGCTTTTCTCTTGAAAGCGCAATGTTCATGTTCTTCACCAAATAAAAAAGCAGATCATACTCTTTCGGCGTCATAGAAACTTTCTTGCCGTCTATCTTTACTTCACGGGCTGTAAAGTTTATCTCCAGACCCTCATATTTTATAACGTCTTCAGTGTGCTGAGAAGCCGACGCACGGTTGAGCACCGCCCTTACCCTTGCCATAAGCTCCTTTGGTGAGAACGGCTTTACAACATAATCGTCAACGCCTATCTCAAAGCCGAAAAGCTTATCATACTCCTCGCCCCTTGCAGAAAGCATTATAACAGGTATCTGCTTTATCTTTCTTATCTCCTTGCAAGCTGAATAGCCGTCAAGCTTCGGCATCATAACGTCCATTATGATGATATCGAAATCTTGATTTTTCACCATTTCCACAGCCTGCATGCCGTCCTCAGCCTGAGCTACTTCATATCCCTCAAACTCGGCATACTCTTTGATTATCTCTCTTATTTTAATTTCGTCATCGACTACAAGAATTTTTGCCATAAGTATTCCTCCCTATTAATTCATATTCTTTCTATATGATAACCTATTATTGTGTAAAATTTGTGACGGTTTATAGAATATTCTAAGCCATACCACACCAATTCACAAGAAAACTACTGCCCGCCAACCGAAATGGTATGACGGGCAGAGCTTGTATAGGAATTTGTTATGGAAATGTCAGTAATTTAGCACCAACCAAGCATTATAAGCGCCGCCAGGCAAAGACCTGTTACGATACAGCTCATTGCGCCCATGATGTTGTCCATTTTTTCTGCTGTAAGTTTTTTCATAGTGATTACCTCCTTGGGGTCTAAAATAAACTATTCTGTTCTCAGTGCGATAACAGGGTCTTTCTTTGCCGCCACTCTTGACGGGAACAGACCTGCGATAAGCGTCAGGCAAATGCTTATTGCAATGAGTATAACTGCCGCACTGATAGGTATCGAAGCTCTTATCGGCACGTCTGTAAGATGTGATATTATTGCATTTATCGGTATTGTGTGCAGGTAGGGGATTATCATGCCCAATGCACCTGCCACAAATCCCACGATAACAGTTTCGGCATTGAACACTCTGGAAATATCCTTCTTTGAAGCACCGATACTTCTGAGAATACCGATCTCCTTTGTTCTTTCCAAAACTGAGATGTAGGTTATAATGCCTATCATGATAGAGGATACAACAAGTGATATTGCAACGAATGCGATAAGAACATAGCTGATAGCGTTTATGATAGAGGTGATAGAACTCATCATAAGACCAACATAGTCTGTGTATTCTATCTTGTCTTCCTCGCCCACGCTGTTGTTATAATCATCGATCAAATCTATTATCTTTTCCTTTGAAGCAAAGTCCACAGGATAGATATTTATGCTGTCAGGGTCTTCAACAACTGAATAACCAAGAGTTTTCATGTTGTTGTCATAGTTTGAGGTGGAATATTTTCCGCTGTTTGCAAGCTGTTCTGCGTTTGTGTCAGACTGCTCTTTGAGCATTTGTTTCATAAGGTCCATTTGCTCGTCAGAAAGTGAAGCTATATACTTCTTCTGAGTTTCGGTAAGCGATGACATATCGCCGCTTTGAATTGCTGACATATCCATTGAGCCCATAGCGTCCATGCCCATATCAGCAAGCTCGCCTGTATCGGAAGCACCGCTCTGCTCCATAAGAGCCTTATACTGCTCCTCGGTCATTCCCTCCGGAATTTCCATTGAGCTGTCGCCTGCGCCTGCAATTGCCGCCGCAGCCTGCTTGTCTGTTTCAGAACTGTCTGCTGTTTTGTCAGACTTGCTTTCTGTATCGGCATTGCTGTCGGAAACGGCTTCTGAACTGCTGTCTGTGTCTGTCACAGCCTCGTCGGTTTTGAATTTAAGTCCTGTGAAAACATCTATGTCAGGGTTTGCTTTCTGCTCTTTTACTATCTCGCTTTGGTCTACCTCGTCGATAAGATAGGTCATAAGGTCATGACGATAGCCTATTGCGCCGTTTATTGAAGCAGAGGAAGCGTCCTCGTCAGGTCTTAAGATACCGACTACGCTTATCTCGGTGCCGTTTGCAACAGCCTTTTTCATGTAGTCCTCGTCGCCCGTCATATCTTCCCACACGCCGTCTTTTTTCTCATAGAAATCAGGTGTAGGAACGACCTTGAATTTCAGGTCAAGAAGCTCGTCATAGGTGTAAACGTGCTGTTCGCTGTCAACGGAGATATCCTCTCCTGCCAAGGCACGTCTAACTATGCCGTTAAGGGAACTTGGATCGAGAAGTCCAAGAGAATAAAGCACATAGTCATTTATCTCGTTGTTCTTATCCACCACAAGCACAACTTCGTTATACTTTTCAGGCAAACGTCCTGCGATAACGTCATACTGCTTGTCGATAAGCTCCTCGTTATCTATCATTTCGCTCCACACGTTAGTGCCCATGCCCATCATGCCGCCCATTGAACTGCTCATGGACATTGCTTCCGTCTGAGTTGAGGACATATATCCCATATCTTCAAGAAGTGTTGACGGATTGACCTGCATTACGCCGCTGTCGCTCTCTGTGAAAACGTTAAGCGTAGTGGCATATGTGTACTGAACGTCGCTTGTAAGGTCTTTAATGTCGCTGTTATCGTCAAGGTATTTCTTGAACTTCTCCAAATTGTTGACCTTTGTTTCCTCCATGAGTGTGTTTATCATCTCGCCCATGGCATTCTGAGAATAGACCTTATCTTTGCCGTGGTTTGCAGAGTCCTCATGGTTTTTAGCCATTGTGTTCATTATCTCGCCGATACTTGCGGTGGTCTTTGTTATCTGAAGCGGATAGCTTGAAAGTGTATCAGACTGTACCTGATCTATATAAAGCTGAACGCCGTTTGAGATAGAAAGAATAAGTGCGATACCGATTATACCGATAGAGCCTGCAAAAGAGGTAAGAAGGGTTCTTGCCTTTTTGGTCATAAGATTGTTTCGGCTCAAAGACAGCGCAGTGAGAAAGCTCATGGAAGTTTTAAGCTTTTTGCGCTCTTTCTTCGCCG
>CALEJX010000008.1 GCA_937898375.1 uncultured Ruminococcus sp. | reverse complement strand
CCCCTGTACCCACAATGGGTTTCACCCCTGGACCTTTCGCTCGCTTCGCTCGGTATCGTCTACCTCACTTATTCTTCTCCTCATTTCTCATTATCTTCACCGTTTCCGCCATTAAGTCCGCCGCTTTCTGCTTTTTCTCCAACGTCACTGCAAAATACGGTTTCTCTCCGTCGAAAAATCTTATCCTATTCTTATAAGCCCCATACAACGCTTGTATCTGCTCCACCTCGGCGTTTTTCACAAAGAACAGCACCTTATCACCTCTTTGTGTTATTTCCTTTATGCCAAGCTTTGAAGCTGTATTCCTAGTAAGCGCAACGTTCACAAGTCCAAGCACTGATTTCGGTGGGTCGCCGTATCTATCTATAAGCTCATCTATAACGTCCCTGGAATCCTCCTCGTTGCCTATGGAAGCTATTTTCCTATAGCAATCTATTCTCTGTGACAGATTTTCTATATAATGGTCAGGGATAAATGCGTCGATAGAGATATCCACAAGGCAATCCTCAGGTGACGGCGGCAGAGCCTCTCCTTTTTGTTCAGCTATCGCCTCATTGAGAAGCCGCAGATACATATCATATCCCACTGCTTCCATATGACCATGCTGTTTACCGCTGAGTATCGAGCCTGCACCTCTTATTTCAAGGTCACGCAATGCTATCCTAAAGCCCGAGCCGAACTGTGTGAACTCTCTTATTGCGTCAAGTCTTTTCGCCGCTACTTCCGTTAGTACCTTGCCACGTCTGAAAGTGAAGTACGCAAAAGCACGGCGGTTTGATCTTCCCACACGTCCACGAAGCTGATAAAGCTGTGAAAGTCCCAGCCTGTCAGCGTCCTCTATTATAAGTGTATTTACATTAGGCACGTCAACGCCTGTTTCGATTATGGTGGTGCAGACAAGGATATCTATTTCTCTGTCGCAAAGCTGCCGCCATATTTCCGACAGCTCCTCCTCCGGCATTTGACCATGGGCAAAAGCTATCCTTGCATCAGGGAGCATTTCTTGGAGCTTATTTGCGGTCATCATGATAGTTTCCACCCTGTTGTGGATATAATACACCTGACCGCCACGGCGCAGTTCCTTGCTTATGGCCTGCGCTATAACGCCCATATTATGTTCTATTACATAGGTCTGAACAGGGTGTCTGTCCATAGGCGGCTCTTCTATGACGGACATATCTCTGATACCGCTCATTGCCATGTTCAGCGTTCTCGGTATCGGGGTAGCTGAAAGGGTCAGCACGTCAACGCCCTTGAAAGTTTCCTTAAACTTTTCCTTATGGGCAACGCCGAAACGCTGTTCCTCGTCTATGATAACAAGACCTAAGTCCTTGAACTTAACGTCTTTTTGTACAAGCCTATGCGTGCCTATGATAAGGTCGATAGTGCCACGGTTTAGCTCTCTGATTATCTGCTGTTGCTCTTTTGGTTTCCTAAATCTTGATAGAAGCTCCACCTTCACAGGGAAATGCTCAAATCTTTTTATCGCCGTCTGATAATGCTGCCATGCGAGGACAGTTGTCGGCACGAGGATAGCCACCTGCTTGTTATCGAGCATACACTTGAACGCCGCACGGAGCGCCACCTCTGTTTTTCCGAAGCCAACGTCTCCGCAGAGAAGTCTGTCCATTGGCGACGGCTTTTCCATATCTGACTTTATCTCTTGAATAGACCTTAGCTGGTCGTCAGTTTCCTGATAGTCGAAACGCTCCTCAAAATCCGCCTGCCAATCGTTGTCAGGTGAAAAAGCAAAACCCTTTGCCATTTGTCTTTCGGCATAAAGCTTTGTAAGCTCCTCCGCCATATCCTTTACGGCAGACTTTACCTTGTTTCGTGTCTTTGTCCACTCCATAGAGTTGAGCTTATTGAGCTTCACTGCCCCGTCATCTCTAGGACCTATATATCTTGACACAAGGTCAAGCTGAGTAACAGGCACATAAAGCACGTCCGTGCCTGCATATTTTATGGTGATATAATCCTTTGTAACGCCGTTTGTCTCGATATTTTTTATGCCCGAAAATCTGCCTATGCCATACATAGCATGAACAACAAGGTCGCCTGATTGTATGTCAGACAGGCTTTTTATCTCTTCTCCTGCCTTGTGGCGGGATTTACGCTTCTTTGCGCTCATGGCTTTCATCTGAGTGATAGCCGCACAGCCAATGTCAGGATAATCAAAACCGCCTGAGAGACAGCCCGTGCGCAGATATACCTTGCCCTTTATTATCTCGCTGTCCTCAGTGAGTATCTCCGCAGAAATGCCTGCGTCATTAAGGTCTTTATTTATAATAGGAAGCGTTTTCTCCGAGCCTGCCAGCACAACAGTACAATACCCCTGAGCGCAGAGGTTTCTCAGCTCTTCTTCAAGGTTTATGATATTACCGCCCCAAGCCGCCGTCTGTCGGCAGTCGGTATTGATAAGCTTCTTGAACTTCACGCCGTTGTTAGAGCGCATAAAGCTGTCGAGAAACACCGACTTCATTTGTGTTATTTTAAGCTCTGCCTGCGGTATATCTAGATAAAAGCCCTCAAGCTTTCTAAAAAGTATGCCGTCCTCATAAAGAAGCTTCATATCCTCTGAAAGCTGAGCAAGAGCCGCCTTGCCCTTTTCAATACAGTTGGTATACTCAGACACAAGGCAAACGCCGCTTTGGAAATAGTCAAAAATAGTGGTGAGTTTGTCATAGCAAACAGTATAATACTTATCAAGATTTGTGAGGGTTATACCGCTCTGAGCCGTTTCTATATCCCTTGAAATATTCGTTCTTATCTTATCAGTGCGGCTTCCACGGACAGACTTTGACAAGGCTTCAAGCTTTGTCACAAGCTCATTTGTATCAGGAAAGATTATCTCCAGCGCAGGGAAAACTGTTATCTCGTCTATAGGGTCGGTACGTCTTTGACTTTCAGGGTCAAAGTATGAGATAGAGTCTATCTCATCACCCCAAAGCTCAATTCTCACAGGGCGTGACTCCTGCACAGGGAAAATATCGGCGATAGAGCCTCTCACAGAAAACTGCGCCTGACCCTCCACCTGATCTGTTCTTGTATAACCGCCTGCAAGAAGCTTGCTTGTAAGCTCCTCAAGGCTCAGTTCGCCCCCTGCTTTTATCTCAAAAGAAAACTCTTTCAGCTTATCCTGCGGAATAGTACCCTGCAAGCAAGCCTCCATGCTTGCGGCAATTATCTTGCACTTGCCCTGAGTAATAAGGGAGAGAGCTTCCAATCTTTTATGCTCATACTCTCTTGAAACGCCCTCCATGTAGGCAAAGTTCAGGTCTTTTGCAGGAAAAACGCAAGCAAGCTGTTCCCCTGCCATTTCGTTTATATCCCCTGTCATTCTAATGGCTGACGCTTCATCATCGCATATGACAAGGCAAGGGGAAAGCCTGCTGAGAGCCATTGCGGTCTGAGCCTTGTGTATATTTGAAACGCCTGTTACCGCACAAGGGGTAAATCCTTTTAGCAGGCAGTTTTTCACATCTTTATAAAAGCCAAGGCGGCTCGCCATTTCATAAAAAATATTCATCTTGCTGTTCTCCGAAAAATGTTAGTTGAACTTGTTCATAGCCTCGTTTATCTTGCCCTGCACCATAAGCTCCACCGCTTCGCAGGTGTTATTATCCACATCAGAAAGCTTTTTCATTTCCTCGTCAGTAAATCTCGAAAGCACCCAATCCGCCAAGTCATAATCAGGGTGAGGCTTTTTGCCCACGCCTATTTTCACCCTCGGAAAGTCCTGACCGCCGCACAGTGCGATAATGCTTTTTATTCCGTTATGACCCCCAGCCGAGCCGTTTCTGCGTATCCTCATTTTGCCCACGTCAAGCGAGATATCATCATAGACCACGATAACATTTTCCAGCGGTATATCGTAAAAGTCCATAGCGTCGCTGACAGCCTCACCGCTGTTGTTCATAAAAGTCTCAGGTTTCATTATAAGGCAGTTTTTGCCGCCTATGACAGCACGTCCCACAAGAGCCTTAAACTTATGTGTATTCACCGAAAAGCCGTATTTCTTTTCCATAGCCGCCACCGCCAGAAAGCCTGCGTTATGGCGAGTATTCTCATAAGCCACGCCTGGGTTGCCAAGCCCCACGATAATATACTCAGGCTTGCCGGCAGGAGTTCTCTCGGCTGAAAGCTGTTTCAATTTCTCGAAAATGTCCATTCTTTTTACCTCGCTACTGTATAGAGTGCAGTTCTGAACTTTTGTTGCTCGGTAACTTTACTTTTGTCTAAGCAACAGACAGAGCTTACCCACTTTTTGTTATACTATTTATATGATATGTGCATACTGTAACTGTATTCAGCAACATTCCCACGCACAATAACCCCGTCTTTGCGCAAGACGGGGTATAAACAAAAGCCGACATTTTACTGTCGGCTTTATTATAGCATATGAGATTTTGTTTGTCAAACGAAAATCAGCATTTTGTGAGAAAAGGCAGGATATTCCTCAGAACATAATACACAGGCAGGCTTCCAAGCAAAAAGCCCAAAAGCACATAGCTTCTAGGAAATATTCTTACCTTTTTGCCAAAAGAATAAAACACCGATTCCACATAAAACATCCCTGCAATGATAATAAGCAAAGGTATGGTTATATTATATCCCAAGGCTTCCAAAACATGACCTTTAAACAAAGCTTTGATACATCTTGTGTTTCCGCAGGCAGGGCAAAGATAGCCTGTGCTTTTGTAAAAATAACATTCAGGGAAAAATCTGCTCAGCCACACAAGCTTTTGTCTGAGGGCAAAAATGACAACAGCTAACAACGGCACAATGACCGCTGTTAGCCTGCAAAGGTTTATTTTGCTTTTCATTAGCTATTAAAATGCTGACTGAAGCTCTGAGATTATAGAAGCTCCAAGACCAATAGCAATAATTGTAGGTACGATACTTACAATGCTTGTAACAAGACCTGCTATTGCCATGCCCTTTCCGCCCTTAT
>CALEJX010000007.1 GCA_937898375.1 uncultured Ruminococcus sp. | reverse complement strand
ACGGTGGCCTCGGAAGATCTTGCAAGATCTCTTGCTTTGTTGAGCGCTTCCTCAGAAAGGCGCACCAATGATAATGCGTCGTTGTACAATGATCTTCCTGCTGGGGTGAGCGATACGCCGCGGTTTGAGCGGTCAAACAACTTAAAACCGCACCGCTCCTCCAAAAGATTTATCTGCTGTATCAATGCGGGCGGCGATATATACAGCGCCTCCGCCGCTTTGGCAAAACTGCCGCTATCTGCGGCTTTTATAAATGCGTCTAGCTGATGATTGTACATTTTAGTTCTCCTTTGCATAAGGTCTTGACTTTATACTATGATAACACATCTGAACTTCCAAATCAACTGGTTCTATGTTAAAATATTTATGTAGAAAATATACAAAGGAACGAAGTCTATGACAGACAATGCAAAAACAGAGCTTTTTGAGCGAATGCCGATACGAAAGGCGGCTTTGACTTTGGTAGTGCCTACCGTTATCAGCCAGCTCGTTATGCTTGTGTATAATATGGCGGATACTTGGTTTATCGGACAGACTGGCGACCCATATCAGGTGGCGGCTGTAACGGTCACTTACCCGATATTTATGATGATGAACGCTTTTGCTAATCTGTTCGGTATCGGCGGAAGCAGCCTAGTATCCCGTATGCTGGGCGGCGGCGAGCAGGAAAAGACAGGCTTTGTGGCGGCATTTTCTTTGTGGGCAGCAGGCGGCGTCGCTCTTATTTATTCGCTTTTCTGCCTGCTGTTTGACGGCGTATTATTGAACGCTTTGGGTACTGACTCGGGAACGTTTGGCTATGCAAAAGATTATCTTTTTTGGACAGTGGTCATCGGCGGACTTCCTACTGTTTTAAATCTTGTGCTTGCCAACATAATTCGTGCACAGGGCGAAGCAAAGACCGCAGGAGTGGGAATGACATTGGGCGGCATATTGAACGTGCTCCTCGACCCGATATTCATTTTCCTGCTTGGAATGGGCGTGAGCGGTGCGGCACTGGCGACTTGCTTATCCAACACCGCTTCGCTGATATTCCTGCTTTGCCACACGATGCGTCATAGAAAAGAGAGCATTGTAAAGCTTTCGCTTTTGCCAAAGCCGATCGGAACGGCTTATCACCGAGAGATATACTCTATCGGCACGCCCGCAGCCTTGCAGATCATTCTTGCGGCTGTTTCCAATGCAGTTTTGCTGCGGCTGATGTCGGGTTACGCTGTTGCGGCGATCTCGGGTATGGGCGTTATGCAGAAGGTGGAGAGCATTCCGTTTCAGGCGATAATGGGTATATCAAACGGTATACTGCCTTTGGTAGCGTATAACTACGCTTCAGGCGATAGAAAACGTATGCGTCAGGCGGTGCGGTTCGCTTTGAACCGAGGACTTGTCTGTGCCTGCATTTTTCTTATATTGTGCGAGGCGTTTGCACCGGCTATCGTAAGGTTTTTCATCAATGATACAGCGTCAGTCACTTATGGTGCGGCTTTTGTTCGTTTGCGTATTCTGGCATTGCCGTTTATCACCGCAGAATTTATGCTGATAGCAGTTTTTCAAGGGATAGGCGGCGCAAAGCAGGCGCTTTTCCTATCACTGTTCCGCAAAGGTATCTTAGATCTGCCGCTTATGCTGATCGCAGATCATATCCTGCCAATGTATGGACTGATGCTGGTACAGCCTTTTATGGAATTGTGCGGCTGTGCATTTGCATTGGCGCTGTACCGAAACATTCATAAACGACCACAAATCAAAATATCAGGAGGTAATCAAAAATGAATCAGAATTATGTAACATTAAATGACGGCGGAAAAATACCGCAGTTCGGTCTTGGCGTGTATATGATACAAGGCGATGAGCCGACCTGCGAAGCCTGCCTTGCGGCTCTGAAAATGGGTTATCGCCACATTGACACTGCGCACGCTTATCAGAATGAGCGTGGCGTCGGCAAGGCGGTGAAAGAAAGCGGTATCTCCCGCAGCGAGATATGGATAACGAGCAAGCTTTGGCCAAGCGAATACGGCGAGGGCAAAACTATGGCGGGTATTGACAAAATGCTTAGCCGCCTTGACACAGACTATATAAAACTGCTTTTGCTTCACCAGCAGTTTGGCGATTATCTTGGTGCATGGCGTGATATGGAAAAAGCAGTGGCGCAGGGCAAAGTGCGCTCTATCGGTCTTTCTAACTTTGAGTCTGAGCGGCTTGAGGAAGTACTTGCGGCTGCCAATATCAAGCCTGCGGTCTTGCAGGTAGAGTGCCACCCTTATTATCAGCAGGCGGCGCTTAAAGAGCGCATTGCGCCATACGGCACGAAGCTGGAGTCTTGGTATCCGCTCGGCCACGCTGACGCAGGACTGCTGAACGAGCCGCTGTTTACACAGCTCGGTCAGAAGTATGGTAAGAGCAATGCGCAGATCATTTTGCGTTGGCACATTCAGGAGGGCAACATCATCTTCCCGAAAACCACCAACGCACAGCATATGAAAGAAAACTTCGATATTTTCGATTTTGCTTTAACATATGATGAAATGGCAGAGATCCATAAGCTGGACAAGGGACAGCGTTTCTTTAACATGACGCTCGCAGAGCAGGAGGCTCATCTTAGCCGGTTCGTACCTGCTGATTGAGGAGGTATCTTGAAGGAAGAAGATTTCCAACGATAGACAAGCTGTAGACTTACGTTGTACCTTCGGGCTGCTGCCGATATCCTTTTTTTTAATGAATTGGATCATATGTGCAGTTTTAATTATATACTTCCCAGAGGATATTTTGTATGAGACTAAATAACATATAAATTATTATCGCCGTACAGAGGTAGTTCTGTACGGCGATTCTGCTTGTTGTGGCTCGCTTTTTGATATGTTTATATGTTTTCTCTTACAATCTTTATTATATCATCAGAATACTCTCTGTAAAATGACATAGGATAGACGTTGTAGCGGTCTTCATTTTTTGTAAGAACATATTTGATTGGCGTCTGATTTTTGAACTTCCAATCAACTTTCAATTCTTTGTCATCGTTGGATGTTACCATTCCGATAGCTTTTATACGAATACTGTGATCATTCATGGCAAAAGATTTTATGTAGATAAAATCGCCAACTTTTACTTTTCTGAAAAGTTTATAGAGAATGGGCGCATCATCTTCGTTCCAGCCCAACTTTACATAGCCTTCATCTACGAATTTTCCGCTTACGTCCTCATTGTTCCAAGTTGCTCCAATTGCCCAAAGTTTCATAATTATCAAGTCCTTTCGTTGTCTAATCATCAAGTGGCTGATTCCATTTTGAATCATTGTCTATAATACGTTGAACATATTGATCGTTTAAAAAATCTGCACCGCCTTCTTCTACTATTACATTAGATTTTGCATATGTGTAATTGATTTTATCTCCGTCTTTTTCAACTTTATCAACCATAACCCAGCAACATAATTGAGAATAACCACCAAAACCATTCTGGGCATCGCAATGACAAAAAATAATCCTTCTTCCGTAATCATCTTCTGCTTCTATTGAATAGTCATAATAATGTGCTGTACTAGGTGATTTAAGTTGTTTTCCCACAATTGACCGTACCGCCGAATAATAGTCATTATCACTGATGTTATTATTTTCTCCGAAATTAAACAAACTTGTGCCAAATACGATAATTGCGGCAAAAACAGCTACCGCAGCGCCAATGGCAATCTTCCTTTGTTTTTTCACTTCTGCGATTGTTTCATGAGAAAGTGGCGTATAATTGCCTTTACCTTGAACAAGTTCATTTATGGTATCTACCCATACTGAGTATTTATCTTTTGACATTGTTGGGAGTATTTCTTGATCATTGTTTTTCAACATAACCGTTACTCCGAATAATCCAAGTTTGGCGCTTTCTATATCGGAAACTTTGAGCTCTTTCATTTCTTTTCCCGATTTAAAAGACAGCGTTTCATTGGTAAGTTTGATATATGAAGTTCCATTGTCTATCAAGAGTATTGTGCCATCGTCAAATTGATTTTCGGAAGTTTGTTCAGTATCCTGCGATTGTGAAATGTTTTCGTACTCGAATTTTTCTTTTGATACTGTTTCTTCTTGCTTCTGAATATCAGGTTCAGGCGTTGTGAAATGGGTTCTAGTGACGGTTTCGGAAGCAGGTGGTATCTCCTCTTTGACTTCTTTTACAGGTTCTTTTGCTGGAGTAACATTTTCACTTTGTTGTGGCGTTGTATCAGCTTTGATCGGCTGCGGAGGCGTATAAACTTTGCTTTTTAGTTTAACTTCGCCATTGCCCTTGACAAGACAATTGCTAGATTCATCAATGAATACGCCTTGAAGAAATTCAAGCTTTATTAACTTGTTTATTTCTTTCTTTATTTCTTCAATTGGTCTGTTTGTTGCTGATGAAATGCTGTTAAGACAGCCATTTTCATCACATGAGAGTATTTTCATAAATTCTCTCAAGTCGTTGATAAGCTTCTTGCGCTTTTTTGCCCAGATTATCATAGCTACGCCGCCGCATAGCAGTATAAGTGACATTTCGATTATTGTTGCTACATCATCTGTTACACCTATTGTAAATGCAAACAAAACACCTAGTATGGCAAATATGATTCCAAATATCAGTGTAAGTATTCGTTTGACTTTTTGTAGTTTTACCTTTTTCTCATTGATCATATTTCTCAACTCCTCAAAATATTAACAAAAATAATACTTTTTGAAAATTAAGTACTATTTTGTTTTACATTGTCATTATACCACTTTGTTTTCATGATTTGTTAAGCTGGCAGCTTAGGAAAACGATTACGCTCTGTAAAAAAATGTAAA
>CALEJX010000006.1 GCA_937898375.1 uncultured Ruminococcus sp. | reverse complement strand
AAATGCCAAGCCCTATAGTATCAAGCATGAGCATTGCGGTATCATAAAGCTTCAACGCCCTGCCACCAAGGTCGCCTTTTACAGCCACTATAGCAAACACAAGCACTGATATCAAAGCCGCCGCACTCATTGCAAGAGGGTCACGAAACGCCGCAACAGGGTGACTTCCGATGACGATGTCACGCATTATTCCGCCGCCCACAGCCGTTGTCACTCCTATTATTATAACGCCGAAAAGGTCAAAACGCCTTTTTATCGCCGTCAGCGCACCGCTCGCCGCAAACGCCGCAGTGCCGATAAGTTCAAGTATCGTAACGATAACATCGAAATGCTCATTCATTCAACGTCCCTGCCTGCATATTTGTGTATCTTCCGCACCGCCGTCGCCTGACTTATGCCAAGCTTCTGAGCCACAGCCACAGATGTTCTGTATTTTTCATAGGCTCTCATCACAAGTCCGCTTTCGTAAAATTCAAGCATATCCTTTAGTGAAGCATTCTGCGCAAATACCTCAGAGGAGCCCCCTGTTATCCTGTCAGGCAAGTCAAAAACGTCTACCTTTTTCTTTTCGGTGGTAAGAACGATACGCTCGATAGTCCTGTGTACCTCGTCGATATTTTCTTTCCATTCATATCCCAGCAGACAGCCCATGGCACGAGGTGTGAACTCCACGCTCCGTGAGTATTTCTTGTTTGCCGAGTTTAGATAATAGTCGATAAAGCATTTAAGATCCTCCGCACGCTCACCAAGGGAATACATCTGCACCTGATAAGGCTCGAACTCGCTTATAAACTCCTCCGATAGCTTGTCAGCACCTTTAAGCTCCTCCACCGAATGTTCAGAAAGCCCCACAGGCACAATGCCTGCTTTTGCGCATTTGTCCAAAACTGCCCTTTGAAGTCTTGACGACAACCTGTCTATATGCTTTATTATCACAGCGTAAATTCCCGAAAGAGGAGATATCATCGACCCCTCTCCAAGAAGCTCCTTTTCAATGACTTCCTCGCCAACAGGTGCGCAGTCATAGGTGTAAAGCGTTCCCTTTTTGCCGTATATGGTGGAAGCAAGATAGCTTTTGCCGCTTCCTGTTGGACCATAGATATAGCATGGACAGCCTGCGTCACAGAAAACTCCCGCAAGCCGCCTTGCGTCTCTTGAACGGCTGCTTTCGGCGATATAACGCCCTCCGCCGTCACGTCCCGTCATAAGCTCTATTTCGTCAAGAAGCTTCTTGTTCTGATACTGCAAAACATTGTAACGCTCT
>CALEJX010000005.1 GCA_937898375.1 uncultured Ruminococcus sp. | reverse complement strand
TTTTATCTACCTCTATGCTCAGGCATTCGTAGAGTATGCAAAAAGCGTTGACATCGATGAAACAGTTGCAAGAGACCTTTTTGCAAAGTCGCTTATCGGATCGGCTAAAATGATAACTGACAGCGGCAAGTCACTTGACGAGCTTATTGAAATGGTATCGTCAAAGGGCGGCACAACTATCGCAGGTCTTGAAAAACTCCGTGAGGGCGGTCTGCCAAAGGCTGTTGAGGAGTGCTGCAAGGCTTGCACAAAGAGAGCTTACGAGCTTTCAAAATAGTTATTTTTTTCTGTATCATGGCATATACATTACTCAAAGGAGTGATGTATAATGAACAGCGGGACAGGCATATACAAAAGCGGAGTGCTTGCATTTTTTGCAGGAACTATCCTGCTAGGCGCACTTTTGGGCGCTGTTACTTTCTGCTTTATGGGTAGCGACGAGCTTTCAAGGCTGTCGGTGTTTTCAAACAGCTTTGTTGCCGTGAGGTCGTCAGGAGATCTTGGAGAGATACTTGTGAGGTCTTTTGTCAGCTCGACTGTTTTTATAGCGGTGGTTTTTTTGTCAGGCCTTTCTGCTTTGGGACAGCCTTTGGCTGTGGCAGTATTGCTTTTGCGTGGCATGGGCTGGGGTGCGGCAATGTCTCAGCTTTATAGCATTTACGGCGGGCGTGGTGCATTGCTTTCAGCGGTGTTTGTGCTTCTGCCTGCGGTGATAACAGCGGCAGCGCTTATGATAGCTGCAAGAGAGGCTGTTGCTATGTCAAATATCCTGCTTTGCATTGTTTTTTTTGACAGACAGCATAATGGTCTGCGGCAGACAATGCGGCTTTACACCGTAAAGTTTCTTGTGCTTGAAGCGGCGGCAGCTGTTTCAGCAGGGCTTGAATGTCTATTGACAGTTATTTTTGCAGGACGGATCTAGTATACAAAGAATGAAATAAATTTCGGGGGCAACTTTGGGGACTATTAATTTTAAGGAGCGGTGTAATGTCTTTATTCGGTAATTACAATACCCCTGGCAGGGGCGTGCTTAAAGCGCCTCAGGAGAAAAAGGGTATTTTTAAGTTTTTTGAAATCTATGGCAGGCATATGTGGAAACTTATGGAGCTTAATCTGCTGTATTTTATTTTTTGCATACCGCTGACGCTTATGGCGATACTTATGCTGATGACTTCAGATCCAATATGGCTCTTGCTGGCGATACCGTCAGTATTGGTAGGACCTGCAACGGCTGCAATGACAAAGGTGTGTGCCGAAATTATTCGCAGGAGAGAAACGCATTTCTGCTGCATGATTTCTGGGATTCTTTTAAGAAGAATTTCAAGCAGGGCACTATCATGGGCGCTATAGATATCATCTTCGCTATTGGCTTTATGGTCGGAATACCGATGTATAAATATTGGGCAGAGCAGAACTCCATGATATATATTCCGTTCGTTATCTGTATAAGCTGTCTTATCGTATTTTTCATGATGCACTTTTACATCTATCTTATGATAAGCTCAACTAACCTTAATATGAAGCAGATAATAAAGAACTCGTTTTATCTTGTGAGTCTTGGCATAAAGCAGTCACTTTGGTCACTGCTGGTATCGCTTATCGTTATCGTTATGATGTATCTTTTCCTGCCATATTCTCTGTTCATATTGCCATTTTGGCCGCTTTCGTTCATATGCTTTGTGACTTGCTTCAACTGCTATCCTGTTATCAGAAAGCACGTTATCCAGCCATACTACGATCAGCGTGGTGAAAGCAATCCTGAGTTTGCATATAAGGAAGCAGACCCTGACGAACAGCTCTTTGAGGACAGAGCAGCGGAAGAAACGTCTGTCAAGACAAAAGAGAGCAGAAAAAAAGGCAAAACAATTTCATAGAAAAACAAAAGGGCAGCTCATCTGAACTGTCCTTTATTCATGCTTGTTATTTTTCGATCTCGCCAAGTGAAAGCGCTTTGAGGTAAGCGTTTATGAAGCCGTCAAGGTCGCCGTCCATAACAGCGTTTACATTGCTGTTTTCGTAGCCTGTTCTGTGGTCTTTTACAAGAGTGTATGGCATGAAAACATAGGAACGTATTTGAGCGCCCCATGCTATCTCTTTTTGAACACCCTTGATGTCCTCTATCTTCTCCAGATGTTCACGCTCTTTTATTTTGATAAGCTCTGCTTTAAGCATTTTCATTGCGTAATCTCTGTTTTGGAACTGTGAACGCTGTGTCTGACACGATGTAACGATACCTGTAGGTATGTGAGTAAGTCTTACAGCTGATGAGGTCTTGTTGATGTGCTGGCCGCCTGCGCCGCTTGCACGATAAACGTCCATTTTAATGTCCTCAGGGCGGATATCTACTTCGATAGTGTCGTCTATCTCAGGCATAACGTCAACAGCTGAGAATGATGTGTGTCTGCTTCCTGAGCTGTCGAAAGGTGAGATACGCACAAGTCTGTGTATTCCTGCCTCGCTTTTAAGATAGCCGTAAGCATTTTCACCCTCCACGATAACAGAAGCGCTCTTCATGCCAGCTTCTGCGCCCTCGAGATAATCAAGGGTAGTCATTTTGAAGCCGTGGCGCTCACACCATTTGTGATACATTCTGAAAAGCATTTCGCTCCAGTCCTGCGCTTCTGTTCCGCCTGCGCCTGCATGAAAATTGATAATAGCATTGTTGTGATCATACTCGCCTGTGAGCAGAGTGTCAAGCTGTGCGGCGTCAAGACCTTCTTTGAGAGTTTTAAGCTCAGACTGTATCTCGTCTATCATGTCCTCGTCACCCTCGTCGGCTGCCATTTCGATAAGCACCTCGATATCCTCAAATGACGACTTGAACTTGTTGTATTTTTCAAGCTTGCCCTCAAGATTTCTTGTTTCCTGCAAAACTTTCTGAGATTTCTCCATATCGTCCCAGAAATTAGGCTCGGCGGCTTTCTCATGCAGCTCTGCTATCCTTTCCTGAGAACGCTCGATATCGTATACGTCATGCAGCTCGCTGATGACAGGTCTGAGAGCTTCAAGCTCTGACTTTAAGTTTTCTAAAAATACCATATATTTTTCTCCTTATTTTATATCATTATATATTATAAAACTTTTTTTGTGAAAAGTAAAGGAAAAATATAAAAAAACTATAGCATTTTCCTGAAAGTTGTGCTATAATGATATCTAAAGGCTTAACATAGCCTGTTTCAATAAGAAAGGAAACCTGATATGGCTAATTATACAGGAGAAAAATGTATTTCCTGCGGCAAGGTGTTCAAAGACGGCGATGATATCGTTGTATGCCCTGAGTGCGGCACACCTTATCATCGTGAATGTTACCTAAAAGAGGGAAAGTGCATAAATGACGCTTTGCATGAAAGCGGTCAGAGTTGGGAGGAATCTCATGAGCATACTGACAGCGAGAGTATTCGTTGCATACGCTGCGGATTTGAAAATCCACCTGACAAGCTTTTCTGCGAAAAATGCGGAACACCGCTTTTGAAAAATGATACTGAGGAACGTCCATTCAACGATATGGGCACTCAGAACAATGATCAGCAGGCAGGCTCTGAGGGACAGCCTTTTGGACCATTCGGCAGACAGGTGGTCTTTGACAAGGATTCAGACCTTGAGGGCATAAAGCTCGATGATTATGCGAAATTCGTCAAGACAAATCCACTTGTATTTCTGTCGAACTTTATCCGTTTCGGCAAATTCGGCGGAAAGATATCAATAAATTTTGCAGCCTTTCTTTTCCCGCATCTCTATTTTCTGTTCAGAAAGATGAACCTTGTGGGTATCGTCATGCTTGTGGCTACGGCGCTGCTCAATATCCCTACTGCCATAGAGTATCTTTGTGCAGGCACAATGGGCTTTTCGCTTGATATCGGCATAAATGTGACAGGACAAGTATTTCAGGGCATTTCCGCAGCTTCATGGTATATTTCAATGGCGCTTCAGTTCGTTGCAGGATTTTTCGGCAACTATATGTATTATAAGTTTGCGCAGAAAAAGATCCGTGAGATAAGGGCAGAGGACGGCACGGAACAGGAGATAGCTGAAAAAATATCCGCAAAGGGCGGCACTTCATGGGGCGCTGTATTCCTTGGATTTGCAGTTTATTCTGCTATCGTTGTGTTCGGTATCTTTGGCATTACAAAGATATTTGCGTGATTTTACAGAAAGTTCATAAAAAAATGTCAATGACGCTTGACAGAAATTCTGTCTTGTGTTATAATAATTGAGTTATCCTTGCTTGTGC
>CALEJX010000004.1 GCA_937898375.1 uncultured Ruminococcus sp. | reverse complement strand
TGTGGCGGTGGACTGGACGGCGTCGATAGTGGCAAGTCTTTGGGAAACAAACTGTGAGATATCCCTGATGTTTGCACCGTTCACGGCAACGATTATATCATAAGCACCTGACTTAAGGCGGACGGACTCCACCTGCTCATAGCTTGCGATCTGGTTTGCTATCTCGTCAAAGCCTGACTGTGACTGCGGGGTGACTTTAAGTTCTATAAGAGCAAAAACTGAATTAGGGTCATAGGCGCTTTCGTCAACGATAGCGGAATAGCCCTTTATTACGCCGTCTGCTTCAAGCTTGGCGATATCCGCCGCAACCTGCTCTTCCGACTTATCGAGAAGAACGGCAAGCTCGCTGTTTGTGATACGGGCGTTGTTTTTCAGTAATTTTATAAGCTGATCCATAAATAAACCTCCTTTAGAGTTTACAAATATACATTATATATTATAACATATTATCTGTACGAACGCAAGTATTGTGATGTAAGAAGTGAGTAATTTATCTGTCAGAATAGACAAAGGGGAGGGGGTGGGGTTAGGCAGGGTAACAAATTTTTGGGTACAGGGTTGTTTGGGGTGGGGAGATGTGGTATACTTTAGGTCTGCGTTGCTGATATGAGACCAGAAATAGGAGGAAAAATGAAAAGAGTAATGGTAATAGGCTGCTCGGGGGCTGGGAAATCAACTTTTGCGTTAGAACTTGGGAGAATAACAGGAATAAAAGTTACACACCTTGACCGGCTTAATTGGAAAGCAGGCTGGAAAGAGGTCAACCGTGATGAATTTGACAGTAAACTTGGCGATGTGCTTAAAGAAGATAGCTGGATAATCGACGGAAATTATTCAAGGACAATGGAGAAACGTTTGGAAAAGGTTCAAGTTGTTTTCTATTTTAGGCTCAGCACGGCAGTTTGTTTATATGGATATTTTACACGTTTGATAAAGGGCAAATTAGGTAAGAAACGTATAGATATGACAGAGGGGTGCAATGAGAGATTTGATTGGGATTTTGTAAAGTTTATAGCGGGCTTTCAAAGGGATAATGCGAAGAGGACTGAAAAGCTGCTTGAGAAGTACCCTTATGTAAAGGTGGTACGCTTTAGTTCAAGACAACAGGCGGAGAAATTTCTCATAGGATTGGAAGAGCATTACGATAAAAAGTTATGAGATGTGAGAAAAAATTGTGGGAGAGCTGCAAGGTTTCGGGGGTGTGGGGCGAAGGCTGTTCGCTACTACAGGTGATTTGCGGACATATTGGATATTTATTTTATTAGCTGTACAGTTATTTGGATTGTACAGCTTTTTATGTGTGAGGGGTGTGAAAATTGGGGCGGTGGTATTGAAATTTTAGCCGAGGTGTGATATAATTGTACTAATTAGAACTGTGTAAATTCAGGAAGGATCTTTATGAGTATAAACAGCAATGAGGGCAATGATTTTTGCAACAGATATAATGCGGTACTGAAAAGCGATAAGAAAAAGATCATCGCTGCGGCTGCCGCCTGCACTATCGTTATGGGAGCAGGCTTTGGCGGATATTTATATTACGGCGCTTACTATGCGTCGGGCTGGCACACCCATGACGGCTCGACTTATTATATCGTCAAGGAGACGGGCGAAAAGGCGCTTGGCTATCAGATAATAGACAACACCTGCTATCTTTTTGATGACAAGCATCGTGGGGATACTTACTATGTCAAGGACGGCGTTGTTCAGCGTGGAAAGATAAAAATAAAGGGTGAGGAATACTACTTTTCGGAGGAGTCGGGCATTTTCAGGACGGGTCTTTGCGAGATAAACGGCGGTGAATACTACTTTGACGATCACGGCTTTCCTGACACGGGCTTTGACAGCAACGGCGGTTACTACTATGACGAGAGTGGAAAGCGTGTGACAGGCTGGGCGAAGATAAACAACGTTCAGTATTATTTCCTTAAGAGCGGCGAAATGGCTAAGGGGTTTGTTGAGATAGAGGGCGAGATATACTATTTCAACGAGGACGATGGTCACATGGCGACGGGCTGGCAGGACATTGACGGGAAGAAGTATTATTTCTCTGAGAGCGGCGCTGTTCACAAGGGCTGGATGGAACTTGAAAAGAAGTATTACTACTCTGATGAGGATACGGGTGCTTGCGCTCAGGGCTTTACGGAGATAGACGGCGACAGCTATTATTTCAATGACAGCTGTGAAATGGTCAAGGGCTGGATAACCATTGACAAGAACAGATATCATTTTTCTGATGATGGAAAGATGACAAAGGGCTGGTATGAAGAACCGCCTGAGAAGTATTACTTCAAGGGCGACGGCTCGGCAGGCAAGGGCTTCACTAAGGTCAAGGACAAGTATTATTACTTCAACAAGAAAAATCAGCTTCTCACAGGCTGGAACGAGATAGGCGGAAATGTTTATTACTTCGGCAGAGGCGGCGTTGTGGCTGACGGCTGGGAGGACATTGACGGAGATACTTACTACTTTGACAAGAAATCTCATGCGGCGGCGACGGGCTGGACTAACACGGATCAGTACACTGACAATGAGAAAAAGAAGATAAAAGAGTTCAAGTCCAACGTTTCAAAGCTTGTGAAGTT
>CALEJX010000003.1 GCA_937898375.1 uncultured Ruminococcus sp. | reverse complement strand
AGGGGGTATCTGTATGAGATGTACAGTATGCGGGTGCGACATTCTGCCAAACAGCAATTGCTGTCAGAATTGCGGCACAAGAGTTATTGAGATGACAGGGGTAAATTCGGCGCAGCCAAGGTATAGCAATAGCTACAATAACAGCTTTAACAACGGCTTTGATAATGGCCTTAACAGCAATGTCAGGGCTGTCAAAAAGGATATGTCCATAGGAAAAAAGCTGCTTATCCTTTTGCTTGCTTTGTTTGTGGGCGCTGCTATCGGCTTTGGTTATTGGTATTATCACAATGTTTCAACTCATACCATTAGAGAAGAGGGCTTTACTGTTCAGCTTCCAAGGTCACTTGAAAAGGCAAGCACAACGGATTATGCGGCGCAGAGCAGTGACGGGACAGTAAAAGCAAATGGCAAGTATGCCAATATTGACACTGATTTTCAGTATATGATACTCGATTATTCATCACTCGCTGGTGAAGCAACGGACATTCTTACTGAGGAGCTGTTTATTACCTACATGAAAGGCAATTTGAAAAGTCAGTTTGGAAGCAGCTACAAAGAAGTGTACGCTGGTGGTAACAAGCTTAAAATGACTTATCGTGCAAAAACGGGCGACGAGGTGTATAACTACGCTTTGTGCAAAAAGTCAGGTTACAAATATTATTGGTTTGTGTTCGGCTGTAAGGCTGACGAAAAAGACTTCTATGACCCGAAATTTGAAAAGTGGGCAAGTACTATACATATCAATTAATACAAAATTTATAAAGCTATGTTTGTTAAATTATTGACATAATAAACAGCATATGTTAGAATAAAAGTATAAAATTATATGAGGGAGAAAAGAATATGAAATGTCCTATTTGTTCGGCAAAGATCGGTGATACCGACGCTTTTTGTCCTAACTGCGGCTCGGCTGTCAAGTCTGAAACAAGCGGTTATATGGATTCTATCGACACATCAAACCTTGGCGAGAATGCAGGCTTTGGCAGGCGTAATACATCAGGCGCACAACCTGTGAATTCTGCGGCACAGGAGAATTATGCTCAGGGTCAGCGATCCTATGGTCAGCCACAGAATGGTTATGCACAGCAGAGCTATCCGCCACCGCAGAACGGTTATGCTCAGACGCCTTATGGCAGTGCATACGAGCCTTATAAGATAGCTCCTGTTACATCTGTTAAAAAGGGAATACCTAAGCCTTTGATGTCAGTTCTGGTGTTTATCCTTGCATTCTTGGTGGCTTTTGGTGTGAGATATTTTTACAAGAACACTGCTACCAAAACTCTTGAGGGAACAGGCTATACGATGACTGCTCCTGCGGATATTCAGAAGTCAAGCAGCACAAATCTGTATGCCCTCGATAATTTCTCAAACAACGAGGTGGGAATAAACGCAGTTAAGCTCTCATATTCTGATATTGCCCTTTACGGATACGGCAAGGGCGAGTCACCCTCGGATATTTTCGATTTTATCCTTGAAAACGGCACAACTACCCTGAAAATAACAGGCAAGGACTCAAAGTATATTTACTATACTCAGAGCATAGGTGATAAGCATTATTATGGCATGAGTTCCATGACAGAGGGCAACGGCGGCTATTATATTTTTGATTTTCTCTGTGAGCAGAAAAACAAGTCAAAGTATGAAGATAAGTTCAGGGATTGGGCTGCCTCAGTTGAGATAAAATAAATAATTCAAGCTGTCCTTCGGGGCAGCTTTTTTTGTTTTGCATAAAGTTCTTGCTTTTTTCGCCAAAAAGGTGTAAAATAAATCATATGGCACAAAATTTGCTTTCTGCATAAAATGTACTAATAATATGCGGAGGTGATCTTGTGCTGAATTTTATACTTGTTCTGGCTCTTGTAATGGCGGCTGTGCTGTGGTTTTGGGTGAAATGGTATAGGGTGCGCAATGTTGGCAAGCGTGGCGGATATTTGCTTATCCCGTGCAAAAAGAATACCCATGAGCTTGAACATATAGTAAAAAGCTGTTATTGGGAGGAGTTTTTTCAGCCTGAATATTACGGCAGGGAAATAATCCTCGTGCAGCTTGACAAAAGCGAGATAAATTACGTTTCAAAGCGTTTGGAACAGGATTACAGCATTGTTCATTGCGTTGATATCACCGAGCTTGCGGATTTTATCAAGCGCAGAGAGCTGAAATGCCATGAAAAATAGATCATTCGGAGAATAATATGGACAATTTAAAGACCCTCAAGGGCGAGGTTGACAGCATAATATTTAAAAGCGAGGACACAGGCTTCTGCGTGCTTATGCTTAACTGCGACAATGACCTTGTCACAGTTGTTGGCGAAATGGGCGACGTTGAGGAGGGTGAAGATCTCGTTGTGACAGGGGAGTTCACTTCACATCAGAAGTTCGGTGAGCAGTTTAAGGTGCATATTTTTGAGCGTTCACTGCCTACCACCTCTGCGGCGATACAGCGTTATCTTGCAAGCGGAGCTATATCAGGCGTAGGTCCTGTACTTGCGAAAAAACTTGTGAACAAATTTGGCGACGATACCCTTGACATAATAGAAAATACTCCAGACAGGCTCACGGAGATAGACGGTATAACCGTGAAAAAAGCGGAGAAAATATCTCAGGAGTTCAAAACCACTTTTGCCGCAAGGTCGCTTATGTCATATCTCAGCAAGTTCGAGATAGAAACTTCATATGGAATAAAGGCTTGGAA
>CALEJX010000002.1 GCA_937898375.1 uncultured Ruminococcus sp. | reverse complement strand
ACCCTCAAAGTGTGGAACATATATCCAAAACTGACCGTCAGAATGAAAAGCTGCCGATGTATTTTCAGGCAGAACGGCAACAGCCGCCTTGAGCGCTGCACCAATACAATAATCAGAATCCAGCAGCTTCCCTGCGCCCTCGAATTTAACGAGCGCAAGAAGCGATGAACGTGTCATGCCGTCAAGAAGCCTTACAAGCTCTGATTGCGATATAACGTCAAGTCCTTCAAGAATGCCTGTTGCGAAATACTCTTTTGGCAGATATACTATACCCACTGTAATGCCCTCGGGAGCGTCAATAAGCTCAACACGCAAAGGCAGACCAAGATCGTGTCCGCCGCCGTTTAATGCAACTATATCCCTGAACTTGTCATAACTTACGTTCTCGCCAAGACCCATAAGCGCACGACAGTTCTCGTCTGCATAAACTTCTTTGTTCTTTTCGTCCATAACAAAGCCGCCGATATTGTGCCATATTGAACACACTTTTCCCCAAGCAACGCCGAAATAGCTTTGCCACAACTTATTTTCCCTATCCATGATCTTCACCCTGTCTGACTTTCCCTCTTGCGGTCAGACATTCCTTCCCTCGGAATTTTGTTAATTTTTTATCTTTTTACAACTAATTTTTTGCCAAGTTCATTATAACATAATCTCGCCAAAATTACAATAGCGGCAGGGTGAAAGATATCACAAATTCGGGCGGAGAATTTTGTATACCTGTTTGACTTAACAGGCTTTTGGTAGTATAATATAAGCATATACACAATGGAAAGTTAGGATAAAATGACAGATTTTTGCAATAAATATTCAGTGCTTCAGGACTTTTTCGGACACTCTCAGTTCAGAAACGGTCAGGAGCAGATAATAGACAGCATACTTGCAGGGCGTGACTGCCTTGGCGTTATGCCAACAGGCGCAGGCAAATCTATGTGCTATCAGATACCTGCCCTTATGTTTGACGGGATAACCATAGTTGTTTCACCGCTAATATCCCTTATGAAAGATCAGGTGAACTCGCTGATACAATCAGGAGTTAGGGCGGCTTACCTCAACTCGTCGCTGACGGCGGCGCAGTATGAAATGGCGATATCAAACGCCGCCCGTGGAATGTACAAGATAATATACGTTGCCCCTGAAAGGCTCATGACAGGCTCGTTCTTATCCCTTGCTTCATCGGTGAAGATATCCATGCTTGCAGTGGACGAGGCACACTGCGTTTCTCAATGGGGACAGGATTTCAGACCCTCATATATGAAGATACCTGAATTTCTTGACAGGCTTCCCTACCGCCCTATCGTCAGCGCTTTCACGGCGACAGCTACACCTGAGGTAAAAGCGGACATAACCAAAATGCTTGAACTCCATGACCCTTTCACCATAACCACAGGCTTTGACAGAAAAAATCTCTACTTCGGCGTTTCTCACCCTCGTGACAAATACAGCGAAACTGTTAGGATAGTTGAGAAATACAAGGACAGCTGTGGGATAATCTACTGCTCCACAAGAAAAAATGTTGAGAGCGTATGCGAAAAGCTCCGTGCTGACGGCTACAACGCTTCACGCTATCATGCAGGGCTTTCTGACGAAGAAAGGCGCAAAAATCAGGACGATTTTATTTTTGACCGTATCCAAGTAATGGTGGCGACCAATGCTTTCGGCATGGGAATAGACAAATCAAACGTGAGCTATGTCATACATTATAATATGCCGAAAAATATCGAAAGCTACTATCAAGAAGCAGGCAGAGCGGGACGTGACGGAAACGAGGCAAAGTGTATTTTGCTCTACAGCGGTCAGGACGTTGCGACCAACAAGTTTCTTATTAACAATTCTCATGAAAATCCCGACCTTGACGATGACACTCTTGAAATGATACGCAAGCGTGATCTTATGCGCTTGAAAAAGATGACCGATTACTGCAACACAAGCGGCTGTCTGAGAGAGTTTATCCTTGGATATTTCGGCGAGAAGCAGAATAAGCCCTGCCAGAACTGCTCAGGCTGTTTAGGCGATTTCGGTGAAACAGAAGAAGTTGACGTATCGGTAGATTGTCAGAAAGTGCTTTCCTGCATTTACAGACTTCACAAGCGCAACCTGTCATTCGGCGCAGGGGTCATAGCGCAGATACTTAAAGGCTCTGATACTGAAAAGATAAAGCGTTTTGACCTTTCCACTCTTTCAACCTACGGCATAATGAAAGACTCCACGCAGGTGTATATCCGCAGGCTCATAGCTTTTCTTGAAGCTGATGATTACATCACGCAGACTTCTCACGGAGATTTTTCTGTGCTTACCCTCACAAGAAAATCGGCGGAGATACTAATGCAAAAGAAGCCTGTTACAATGCGCCTGCCTAAGAAAAAGCCAAAGAGCGAAACTGTCACAAAGATCGGCAGAGATGAAGTTACGGCATTCGACAAGGAGCTTTTTGGACGGCTCAGGGCTGTGCGAAGCAAGCTTGCGGCACAGGCAAGTCTGCCTGCATATATCATTCTTACAGACGCTTCACTGCGTGATATGTGCATAAAACTGCCTAAAACGCAGACGGAGCTTCTGAACATTTCAGGCGTGGGCAAGTCAAAGCAGGAACGGTATGGAAGATATTTTATAACCGAGATACAGAAATATCTCAAGGAAAATCCTGACGCCGCTTCGGGGTATAAATATATCCCGGAGGGCTATCTGCAA
>CALEJX010000001.1 GCA_937898375.1 uncultured Ruminococcus sp. | reverse complement strand
CTCAGCCACGGCAACAGGTACAGACCTGTCAAAAGAGTTCGGCAGTATAAATTCTGCGCTGAGCTTGTCAGCAGGTACGCAGCCTGCGATAGCCTTTGCGGCAGCCATTTTCATTTCTTCATTGATGTCAGAAGCCCTTACTGCAAGCGCACCCTTGAAAATTCCAGGAAAAGCGATGACGTTGTTTATCTGGTTAGGGAAGTCTGAACGTCCCGTGCCAACGATAAACGCACCTGCCGCCTTTGCTTCGTCAGGCATTATCTCAGGTGTTGGGTTAGCCATTGCGAAAAGTATAGGCTTGTCATTCATGGACTTCACCATTTCAGCTGTTACAAGCTTTGGTTTTGAAACTCCTACAAAAGCGTCTGCGCCCTTAAGTGCGTCAGCAAGTGAGCCGTGAAGCTTGTTTTTGTTAGTTACCTTTGCCATTTCAGCATGAGCTTCGTTAAGATAGTTGTCGCCCTCGCAGATTATGCCCTCACGGTCTACCATGATAAGGTTGCCGATACCAAGAGAAAGCAAAAGCTTTCCAATAGCACAGCCAGCCGCACCTGCGCCGTTTATAACAAGGGTGATATCCTCTATCTTCTTGTTTGCCACCTTGCAGGCGTTCATAAGCGCCGCACCAACAACGATAGCAGTTCCGTGCTGATCGTCATGGAAAACAGGGATATCAACTCTCTCTTTTAGCTTTGCTTCAATCTCAAAGCACCTAGGAGCGGCGATATCTTCAAGATTTATTCCGCCGAAGCTGTCTGATATCATAGTGATAGTGTTTACTATCTCGTCAACGTCGTTGGACTTTATGCAAAGGGGGAAAGCGTCAACGTCAGCAAATTCCTTGAAAAGCGCACACTTGCCCTCCATAACAGGCATACCTGCCAACCCGCCGATATTTCCAAGACCAAGCACAGCAGAGCCGTCAGTGATAACAGCCACAAGGTTTGCACGTCTTGTAAGTTCATATGAAAGTTCAGGATCTTTCTGTATTTCAAGGCAAGGCTGAGCAACGCCAGGTGTGTAAGCCAGTGTCAGGTCCTTGGCATTGTTTACCTTTGCTCTTGAGCAAACCTCTATCTTGCCTTTCCATTCTCTGTGTTTCTGTAGGGATTCTTCCATTACGTTCATTTTATACAGTCCTCTCTATTACAGCCAATAAGGCTTTTTTACGCATTAAAGGAACATTACCGCATGATAATGTCCCTTTATTATACCATATTATTTCTCAGTTTTCACAGCCGCTTTGTTAGCTTTTTGTGAATTTATATGAATGAGCTTGAACAGCTTGTCAAGATTTTCCTTATCAGTGGTCATGCTGCCGATATGGGTCATTGTCTCATTGTACAGACCATGAAAATCTGAGCCGCCTGTCACAATCAGATCATGCTCCCTTGCGATATCCACAAGCTTTTTCTGCTGTGTGGAGGTAGCAGAGTAGTGATAAGCTTCGATGCCGTCAAGCTTGCCTGCCTCGATAAGCTCAAGGAGCAGCTCGGTGTTGTTGAACATAACAGGGTGCGCCATAACTGCAACGCCCTCTGCGGAATGTATAAGGTCTAGCACAAAGTTTACGTCAGGG